>JAAYQV010000116.1 GCA_012519065.1 Phytoplasma sp. | reverse complement strand
AGACGCTCGATCACAAGAATATGGAAAATAGGATCTCGTGTGCAAACAGCAGTGCCAAATAAATTAAAGGGGTGATTCATTATGTATCTAGTCGGTATTGATATCGCTAAATACAACCACCAGTGTTTTATAGCTACAACACATGGTGAAGTTATCAATGAATTTTCATTTGATAACAATTCAGACGGGTTTAAGTTATTACTTAAACATTTAAGTGCTTTAGATCAATCTTTAGAAATAAAAATAGGTCTTGAAGCAACAGGACACTACGGCAATACTTTAAAACAATCACTTAGTGCAAATGGTTATACCTTCGTAGAGTTTAACCCATATCTTGCCAAACAGTTTTTCAAATCAACGACTATCCGTAAAACTAAAACTGACAAGGTAGATGCACGATTATTATCAAGTATGTTAGCGTCTGTAGACTACAAGACCTTACATACTAAATATTACCATATCAATGAATTAAAGTCACTTACAAGAACTAGAAATAGTTTAATTGAAACTAGATCAAATTCCTTAGTTCAGATAACTAACTGCTTAGATATCATCTTTCCTGAGTTTAAAGCCCATTTTAGTAATAGATTAGGCCTTACTGCTCTTTATATTCTAAAGAAGTATAAAACTCCTGAAAGAATAAGTAGACTTACTAAAACTCAGTTTGAAACAATTTCTAACAAATCAATGGGTAAGTTTACTTATCCAAAGTTTTTAAAACTTAAAGAACTAGCAAAGAATACCATTGGTATAAAAAATAGTTCAGTAGTTACTGTATGTTAGTCCATATTGATTTATTTCATTCTATAAACACTAATATCGAAATGTTAGAAAATGAAATTAAATCAATTATGAGTTTAGTTGACTGTAAAACAACTACTATTCCCGGAATATCTTTAATGTCCGCAGCTACTATACCTGGCGAAGTTAATGATTTCAATAACTTTTCTAATCCAGCCAAATTAATAGCATTTGCGGGATTTGATATAGCAATATATCAATCTGGTGAATCTTTATCTTATGGTAAATTAGTTAAAAGAGGGTCTTCTTTACTTAGAAAAACTATTTGGAACTTAGTTTTAGGCAGTATTAGATTAATACCCGAGATAACAGAATATTATCATAAGAAACGTGCTGAAGGTAAACACAGAAATGTAATATTCTCCGCAATATCACGTAAACTATTACGTATTATATATCATATAGAAACTAACAAAATTAGTTATGATAAAAACAAAATTAGATAAGTATTAAGTAGCTAGATATTTATTTAATCCATACGCTTTTATTAACCTAATAGATATCATTAGGTTTTTTCGTATTGGTTTATTTATTTACTTGACTTATTAATAGTTATCTCCTTATTTTAAATTATTTTTATTATAGCAAAATTATTTTGAATTTCAAAGTAAAACCCTTGCTTCATTGATAAAAGCAAGGGTTTTCTCATTTTTCTTCCTTAAATTCTAAATATAACTGATAATATTTTCTAAAATCTTCCTCGTTTTGTTTTCTAAGTCCGCTTTTAAAAAATTTAAAGGTTTTGGAAAAATAATTAACTTCTAAAAAAATTTCTTTGTCATTAATATAAAATGTGTCTCGGTACTCTACTCGATACCTAGTCCAATTATCAAAGGTAACACTATCATTAGATTCGATTTCTGCAGAGCATAAATGCCAGATGCGACTATTTTTGATTCCATATTTTAATCTCTGCATCAAATCATCTCCTAATTTTTAATCATTTTAAGATGTGGTATGCCATCTTCTAAATAAGTCTCATTAGTTGGACTAAACCCTAATTTTTCATAAAAAGATTGTGCCTGAACTTGAGCTGAAATGGTGATTGGTTCTAAGTGGTTTTCTATTACATATGTTAATAATTGCTTAGATATTCCTTTTTTTCTTGCTTCTTTCTTAGTAACAACTCTCCCTATAGAAGCTGTTTGATATTTATACCCTTTAGGAATGAAACGGGCATATGAAATGATTTGATCATTTTCATTTTTCAGATAATAGTGCGTAGCAACCTTATCAATATCGTCTAAATCTTGATATATACTCTTTTGTTCTACAACAAATATTTCTGTTCTTAGTTTAATGATTTCATATAATTCATCTACTGTTAATTGGGAAAAAGTTTTTTTAACGATCACTATGCTTCACTACCTTTGAACAAATAAATAAGGTGCCTACCGTTGCATATAGACCTAATAATAAATATCTAACACCATCTAACACCAAATGGCCTTTAGGGAATAACTCTTTTAAGCCAAATTGAATTAATATAATACCTGTTAAACCAATAACTAAAGTAATTATAGTTTTTTTAATTGATTGATTCTTAACATCAAATTTTACATAGTTTTTCTCTAAAAAATAACCGATGGAAAAGCCAATAAAACCTGCACAGCCAACAAATAAATCTTTATATTTATCGTAATCTAGTTTTAAAAAACTTAATATAATTAATATGATTAAAAAGATAAGTCCTAAGCCTAAGCCAAATAAATCTTCTTTATCCTTCATTTGCTTAAATAAATAACTTCCTAGGATAAACATAACAATACCTAAAATGACCCCAGCAATGACATCAGTTGGATAGTGTTGTCCTAAATAAACCCTTGAAAAGGGAACTAAAATAAGAAGAGATAATAACCCATATTTTACCCAACTTTTCTTCTTTCCATACTCATCGTATAAAAACGATGTCTCAACAGTGATCGCTTGAGAATGTCCACTTGGAAATGAATAACCATGTGTTTTTGTTCCAATAGAAAGTGTTGAATCTTCTATAAATGGTCTAGGTCTTTTAATAATGGTTTTAAATACACTTGTAAAAGCGGTACTTAGTAGGAAAACAAAAACTAGTTTAAATCCCTTTTTCTTATCGATAAACCAGTAAATCACAACAGCAAGACCGATAAAAACATATTGGTCCCCTAAAAAAGTGATCATCTTAAAGACGGTATCTAAAAACTGATTACTAATTGATTGTATGCTTCTAATGATTTCTAATTCCATAGTTAATCCTTCTTCCTATCTTTGTTTTAACTGTTTTTTAATTCTTAATTGCATATCTTTTTCTTTTAAAGTTTCACGCTTATCATAATTCTTTTTTCCTCTTGCTAAGGCTATTTCTAATTTTATTAAACCTTCTTTTAAATATACTTTTAAAGGGATGAGTGCATATCCAGCTTCTTTGGTTTGAGAAAATAAGCGATCAATTTCTTTTTTGTGTAACAATAACTTTCTAGTTCTTGTTTCTTCATGATTAAATCTATTACCATAGTCATATTTAGAAATATGCATATTAATGATAAAGGCTTCCCCATTTTTTATTTGTATGAACGCATCATTGATATTAGCTTTTCCTAAACGAATGGATTTTACTTCGCTGCCTACTAATTTAATGCCTGCTTCATATTTGGCTTCAATGAAATAATCATGACTTGCTTTTTTGTTTTGGATAATGATTTTCATTTTCTTTGCTTCTTTCTTCTATTTTTTTAATGATGGTATAGTTCATTTGTCTTTCCATCATGTTCACATCAATTAATGAGACTAAAACTTTGTCTCCTAAACGGTATTGAGTGCCTTTATGGTTAAAATACGTTAATGTTTCTTCGTCATATTCAAAATAGCCACTAAGATCTTTTAGCGCAATAAAGCCTTCAATGCCATTTTCTAGTTTGATAAACATTCCTGCACCCATCATTTGTACGATTAATGCGTTGAAGTTTTGTCCTATTTTATCTAGCATAAACTCACAACTCTTTAATTTATCTACATCTCTTTCCATCATAATCGCTTTTCGTTCATTAGCTGATGTATGTTCAGCTGCTTCTGATAAAACAGAATTAAAATGCTTGATTTTTTGTTTGAGATTTTTCGGTTCAAATAAAAAGCTTCTGATCATACGGTGTAAAAGTAAATCAGGATATCTTCTAATTGGCGAGGTAAAATGTGCGTAATAACGTGCACCTAGGCCAAAGTGACCTAAAGAGTTAGGAGAATATTTAGCTTTTTGCATAGACCTTAGTAAGGTGTTATGAACAATGTATTCATATGGAGAGTTTAAACTGTTTTCTGTTAGTTTTTGAATGCTTGATGGTTTTAACATGCGTTTATAATCAACTGGTTGACCTAGTTTATGTAGTAAGTCTAATGATTTTTCCATTTTATCAGCATCTGGTTTTTCGTGTATTCTATAAATGCCAGGTAATTCAAATTGATGGAAATGAAAAGCAACCGTTTCATTGGCTAAAAGCATGAATGATTCTATCAATTCTTCTCCTTCATCGGTGATTCTTTCAGAAACGCCATTGATTTTACCTTGTTTGTCAAATTGGAATTTAAGTTCTGAACTCTTAAATTCAATAGCACCACGTTTTTTTCTAACACTTTTTAGTTTTTGAGAAATTTCGTTCATTCTTAAAATCATGGTATCGATTTTTTCATCATTTAATGATATTTGATGATTGATCAAATCATTAACTTCAGTATATGTAAGTCTTCTTTTAGTTTCAATGATACTAGGAAAAATCTGATAATCAATGACTCTAGATTGTTGATCTAATGTCATTTGGCAAGTGATGGCATATTTTTCTTCAAAAGGATTTAGTGAGCATAAGTCATTTGATAAGATGTGTGGTAACATCGGTATCACTCTATCTGCTAAATAAACACTTGTGGCTCTTTTATACGCTTCTTGGTCAACTAATGAGCCTTCTTTAACATAATAGCTTACATCAGCAATATGAACGCTTAGAAGGTCGTTTCCATCTTCTGTTTTTGTTAATGAAATGGCGTCATCTAAATCTTTTGCATCCTCTCCATCGATGGTAACTACTAACTCTTTTGTTAAATCTGTTCTATTCTTTCTTTCATATTCTGGATCGATATGAATATGCTTTAGGGAGTCTAGTACTTCTTTAGAGAATTCTAGTGGCCAATTATATTCAAAAATGATTTCTAAAATATCAATGTCCGGATCATTTTTATGACCGATGATTTCTTTATATTGGGTGATGATGTTATGTTTGGTAATTTCTGTAACTTCAACTAATATGACGTGTCCATCTACTAATTGTTCTGGAAATTCATGGACAATGATACTTTTTTCTAAATTTTTTCTGGTTTTAAACCAAATACCTTTTTTATTTTTTTTAACATTAACGACTAATTGTTCTAAATTGTGTTTAATGACTTTAATAACTTCGTTAAATTTTTTGTGTTTTTGGACTAAGACTAAATCTTTATCCATCCCACCTTTTAAATCTCTTTTCTCAATGATTAAATCTTTTGGGTCTTGTAAAAGAAAAGCAACTGTTTTCTTAACATCTAAGACCCCTATGGCAAATTTTTTGTTTAAATTATAGCCATATGTGGGATGATAGTCAAAAAAACCTGACATTAAGGCTCTTAATTCTTCTCTATTTATTTTTAGTTCTTCTATCAATTTTAGTTCTGGGATGAATTCTTCATTTTCTTTATAATAAAGTGATAGAATTTCTATTAATTGATCCACTAGATGCACCTTCTTTTCTTTTTCTATTATAATTATAACATTTTAATGATGCATTTAAAAAAGTTTTGTTAATTGCTTCCCAATATAATGGGAATGAATAAAAAAAAGCATATGCATGCTTTTAAATTATACGTTTTGCTCAAAAAAGGCCATTAAAGCGCAATATTTTAAATCCTTTTTCAAAGGTTTTATTGATTCTTCCTGTAATCTTAATAAATCTTTAGAAAATGCTTTAATCATGGTTGGTTCTTTTAAGTAAATGGAGCATTCTGATAATTTTTTTAATCCATTATCGTTAAGATTAATAGAACCGATAATGAGTTTATCATCAATTAACATTGCTTTAGCATGAATGAGTCCTTCATGCAAATAAACTGTAATGTCATTTTCTTGTAGTTTTTTTAAGACTTTAAGATTTAAATGTGGTTGGATGTTGCTTTTAGCACTTGTAATAATTCGGATATCAACACCTCTTTTTTGAGCATTTATTAAGGCTTTTGTTATTTGCTTGTTTCCAAAATATGCCATAGCCATATGTATTTTTTCCTTTGAGGTAGAAATAAGGTTTAATATTTCCGTTAAGGCTTCTTTTTTTAGCTTAGTATTCATAATATAATCTATGTTATTGGTTGAGTCAAAGTTTTTTTTGCCATTTAGTCTTTTTAGAAAAAATGTGATAGCTTCTTGATTTTTTAATTTGACCATATAATCTTGGTAGTGTCTATTTTGTAGATCTTTTTCATATTCTTTATCTTCAATATTAATACCACCAATAATAAGTGTTTCCTGATCAAAAATGTAATACTTTGTATGATCTTTTATCAGTTGAGTACTCACTTCTACGTTAGGGTGGGATATAAACTTAGTGACAAGATTATTTTCTTTTTGCTTAACAAACCTTGGACTCTCTTTATGATAGTATGCTATGTTACTAATAATCCATGATGAAAACGATATTGAAAATGGCGTTTTTTTATGAAATAGACTTTGTCTTGTTTCTTCCCCTTTTTCAAAAATAGCACCATATAAATCTTTTTTTATTTTTATTTTAACGCCTCTGTTTGCTGCATCTAATAAATGTTTTAACAGTGTATTACCAATGAAATCATCACGCCAAATAAACATTTGAATTTCAATAGAGCTTGTCGCGTGATCAATTTGATGACATATTTCCTTAAATGCTTCTTTTCCATTAATTAACAATTGCATAGGTTACCTCTTTTTATCTTCTAAAAATGTTAAGTATTGTTTTTTATTTTGCCATGCAAATAAAGTTTGCCCCATTTGATATGGTTTACCATGATTAGGTGCGATATATCCCCCTGCTTCTTTTATCAGAAGAAGTCCAGGCGCTATGTCCCAAATGTTTTTTGCTGTTGTGTAAACTGCTGTAAAAATACCTTCTGCCATAAAAGCTAACTCTACTCCAACAGAACCTAACATTCTAATTTTCATATTATGATCAGCAGCTTTTTGAAGATAGGTCATAGTCAATGGTTCTTGTTTTGCATCTTTTTTATAAGGTCCTATGAAACTAATTAAAGCGTTTGATAAGTTTTCTTCTTTTTTGCAAACGATTTTTTGGTTATTTAAAAAGGCCCCTTGGTTTTTAATTGCATGATACGTTTTATTAAAATCAGGCAGATGAAGATATGATAAAACTAGATCATCTTGATCATAAAGCGCTACTTGAATACAATACAAACCTAAGCTTGAAGCATAATTACTTGTTCCATCAATAGGGTCAATGATCCATGTTCTATTTTTTAATGTTTCATCTGAATATGTTTCTTCGCTTAATATGTGGTCTGCTGGGTATT
This sequence comes from Phytoplasma sp., assembly GCA_012519065.1. Classification (GTDB taxonomy): domain Bacteria; phylum Bacillota_I; class Bacilli_A; order Acholeplasmatales; family Acholeplasmataceae; genus Alteracholeplasma. The sequence goes on along the minus strand of JAAYQV010000116.1, from coordinate 3,516 downwards.
TTGTTTTTATCATTTCAATAATATTTTTTTCTATGTGTAAATCTGAGCTTGTTACTAGATCTTCATTTGCTTTTAATAAAATTTCTTTGTCTTCTTTAAGTGTTTTAAGTGCTTTTTGAACACTAAAATGAATGTCTGTTAACTCTTTGATGTAATTTTCCATATGGCATCCCCTTTGCTAGTTTGTAAATCTATTCTATCATATTTGTAAAAATTTATCTTAAGGATAAAAAAAACTTGTCTGTAGAAGACAAGTTTAATTTCTTATTTTTTTAAGTTATAAAATGATTTTAATCCTAAATATTGAGCACTATCGCCTAGTTGATCTTCAATACGGATTAATTGGTTATATTTTGCAACACGGTCAGTACGTGATGCTGAACCAGTTTTAATTTGTCCTGCGTTGGTTGCAACAGCGATGTCAGAAATTGTTGTATCTTCTGTTTCTCCTGATCTATGTGATACAACTGCAGTATATCCAGCACGTTTTGCCATTTCAATAGCATCAAATGTTTCAGTTAAAGTACCAATTTGGTTCACTTTAATTAAAATTGAGTTTGCTGTGTTTGTTGCAATTCCTTTTGCTAAGTATTCTGTGTTTGTAACAAATAGGTCATCTCCAACTAATTGGATTTTATTTCCTAATTTTTCTGTTAATAATTTCCATCCATCCCAGTCGTTTTCATCCATACCATCTTCAATTGAAATGATTGGGTATTTTTCAACTAAGGTTACATAGTAGTCTACTAACTGAGCTGGTGTGAATTCTTCTTTAGTTGATTTTTTGAAAACATATTTGTTTGTTTCTTTGTTATAGAACTCTGAAGCTGCTACGTCAAATCCAATAAAGATTTCACTTCCTGCTTTATATCCAGCATTTTCAATTGCTTGTAGGATTGCTTCAATAGTGTCTTCATTTGATGCTAGATTTGGTGCAAATCCACCTTCATCACCAACAGCTGTTGATAATCCTTTTGCTTTTAAGATTGCTTTTAAGTGGTGGAAAACTTCTGTTCCCCATCTAATAGCTTCTTTAAATGATGGTGCTCCTACTGGGTAGATCATGAATTCTTGGAAATCGATTGGTGCATCTGAGTGTGCTCCACCGTTTACAATGTTCATCATTGGTACTGGCAATTGTTTTGCGTTAAATCCACCTAAGTATTGGTATAATTCTACGTTTAATAAATCTGCAGCTGCTCTTGCAACGGCGATTGATACACCTAAAATAGCGTTTGCGCCTAATTTAGATTTGTTTTTAGTGCCGTCAAGTTCAATTAATAATCTGTCTACACCTACTTGGTCTGTTACATCTAATCCAATCACTTCTGGTGCAATCACTTCATTAACGTTATTTACAGCTTTTAAAACACCTTTTCCTAAGAAACGTGACTTATCTCCGTCTCTTAACTCTACTGCTTCGTGTTCTCCTGTTGATGCTCCTGATGGTACTAAAGCACGTCCAAAAGCTCCTGATTGTGTCATAACTTCAACTTCAACGGTAGGATTACCACGTGAGTCAAGTACTTCTCTTGCATATACATTCGTAATAAATGGCATTATATTCACTCCTTATTTTATTTACCGGTTTATTTTCCTCTTTTATTATACTCTATTTTATATAATTATAAAAGACATCATAAATTGAAAACGCTTTCTATTTTTCTTTTTTTGATATTTAATACTCGATTTGCTCTAGTCTTGGTTTTAAATATAAAAAGATAATTCCTGTAGCAACACCTTTGATAAAGTTTAACGGTATATAGCTTCCTACCATAATAAGTGCTTGCCATAAATAATCAAATAAATGATTAAACTCAATTAGCGGTTTTCCTGTTGTAATAAGACCTAGGATGGTTGGCGTTAACGCAACGTGAAAAATGGTTAGAAAAATACCTAAACTTAAAGATAAGACAATAGGAATGATGACCCAATCTTTTGGTTTAATGGTATTAATTGATAATGGTGTATCAATAAATAAAGGTTTTTGTTGGTCTTTTTTGATCTTTTTGATGATAATATATGTGATTAAAATAACCAGTGACGCAACAATGGCAATACTTTCTCCAAATATGTTCATCGGATCAAAGCCTCGAAACAATCTTCTGGTTATCGACCTAAAACCGATGACAGTTAAAGCACCATTAAATCCTAAAATTAAGTAGGATACTAAAACAATCACCTCACTTAAATCTAGTTTAAATCCTACTGCTAGTGGAATAGGGATTTCGATTAAACTAACGACAAGTGCAATAGCTGAAAGTGATATGGTATAGACGATTTTTTTTAATTTATATTTGTTTTTCATGTGCATCTCCTCATTTCTTTTTTTTAAAAAAAATAGTTGCCCATAATCACTTCGGACAACTAAAAAAGACGCTTAAAAAAACGTTTTTCTTCTCTCATCCAGACTCTAACTGTCGGTACTAGAATTTCACTAGTTCATGCCTTTTGGCTCGCAGACTATACTGCCGGTGGAGAATTTCACTCCGCCCCGAAGATGATTAAGTTATGATTTTATTATAGCACGATATGTTGGTTTTGCAAGACTTATGAAGTTATGAGCTAAAGTCAGCATAACCTAAAAGTTCTAATGAGTAATACGCTACTACTTGAATGATAGTATAGGATATAAAATTATACCAGCTATTTATATATAGATTAGGGATAACCATGTATAAGATTAGTAATAATACTGAGATAAAATAGTTTGATTTGCTAGGTAGATATTTAGCTTTTTGGTATTCAAAATAAATAATACATAATGCAATCAACGCAATAAAGGTTAGTTCATATGGCCAGGCTTCGATAGTTATATAAGTTGGTTTTATCCATCCATACCATAGGTTAAGGACGATGTAAGAGAAAATAAAAAGAATCGTAATTATTTTTCTAGTGGTTGCATTTTTAGGAATCTCATGGAGGATGTTGGTTATTTTTTCTTTTCCTTGATTAAGTGTTTTGTTGACCACAAAAGTTATTACTGCTGCAAAAATCAAACTAAGTGCCGCAATAATTGTAATCCAAATGTTTTGCTTGATGGTATACATAAGTATGATTGGTAATAAGAAAAAGACCCCTAAAAAGGTATAGTATAGTTTAATATCCATTTTAAGTTCTAGTTTTTTAGTTATGAGCATAAATGCAATGATCGGGATAACTCCTATAGCTAAAAAACTTCCTGATAAAAAAATGTTAATTGTTTCATTAAATAACCTAAGTTCTATAAATACATAGATTAAGCTGCATATAAATAAATAACTTAATATAGGGATGAAAAAATTTTTATAAATCATTTTCTTTTCCATAGTATCACTCTTTTCTTACCTTAATTTTATCATATTCATCTTCTTTTTTCATCTACGGATAAAAAAAGAAACACTTTATCAAAAGTGTTTCTCTCTTTATTAGTTTTCTTCTACTGATGTATCTGTTTTTTCTAGTTCTTTAACTTCTTCTTTTTCTTCTTTATAGTTATTTTTAACAATGATTGAAAAACCTAAGATAAGTGCTTCT
>JAAYQV010000115.1 GCA_012519065.1 Phytoplasma sp. | reverse complement strand
TTGCCCTAGCAAGAGCAATCGTTAATAAACCTAAAATCTTATTACTAGATGAACCGCTGGCAGCGCTTGATTTGAAATTAAGACAAAAAATGCAATATGAACTTAAAGAGATGCAACAAAAATTAGGTATCACTTTTATTTTCGTAACACATGATCAAGAAGAAGCAATGACCATGAGTGACCGTATTGCGGTTATGGATAAAGGCGTTATCGTTCAACTAGATACACCTAAAGCTATTTATAATGAACCAGTTAACAAATATGTTGCTCAGTTTATTGGTGAAACCAACATCATTGAAGGTAAATATGTCTCTACCAATTTAGTGAAATTTTTTGATGTTAACTTTGATTGTTTGGGTTATCATTTTGAAGATGATGAAAAAGTGGATGTTGTCATTAGACCTGAGGACTTTGACGTTGTTGATTTAGATAAAGCAAAAATCATTGGAGAAGTAAAAAACAGTCTCTTTAAAGGTGTTCATAATGAACTCATCGTTCAAATAGAAAATAGTTTATTAAAAGTTAATACATATGAAAACTATGAAATCGGTGAAAAAATAGGTTTAAAAGTAGACCCATATGAAATTCATTTAATGAAGGTTGAAACTCATGAACCAGCGATATAAAAAATTAGCTACACCATATAAAATATGGTTATATATTTTAGCTTTAGCACCAATTGTTGTTATGTTGATTTTAAGTTTTATTCGTTCAGAAGGCATTAGTTTTGATGAAGCAGACTTTTCCTTTAAAGCTTTTGAACTTTTATTTGATCAAACCACATTAGTTGCGGTAGGAAATAGTTTTTTATATGCCAGTATCGCTACGATAGTTTCTTTAGTATTAGGTTATTTTGTAGCATATCAATTATTTAAATCCAAAATTAAAAATAAATTATTAATCTTACTTATTTTCATTTTACCTATGTGGTCAAACCTGTTATTAAGAACCGAAAGCTTAGGAAATATTATGGAACCTAACAACATCATCGTTGATTTACTCAGTAAAATAAACATCCATCTATCAATAAGCATTAAAGGAACGCCTTTGGCGGTTGTTATTGGACTTGTGTTCACTTATTTACCATTTGTGATTCTACCTGTTTATACAGCCTTAGAAAAAATAGATTACAATTTAGAAGAAGCTTCACTAGACTTAGGATTAACACCTTTAAATACTTTTTGGAAAGTAGTATTCCCTTTATCATTAAAAGGTGTTGTCACTGGAACTATTCTTGTTTTCTTACCTGCCTTTAGTGGATTTGCGGTACCTGAAATTTTAGGTAAGGGAAATGTCTTATTTATTGGTGTTTTAATTGAACAAGCCTTTAAGAACATGAACTATAGTTTTGGTAGTTTACTATCAATCTTAATCATTATTTTAATCTTTATTGCCATCTTAATTGTTAATAAGGTAGATAAAGATGGGGAGACATTGCTATGACATATACAAAAGCAAAACTTGAAGATTATGGATATAAAGATTATAAAAAATTAAAAAAAGTTTATAAAGTCTTAAGTAAAATACTTTTAGTATTAATTATCATGATCTTATATACTTCGATTTTTTTAATTGCCTTACAATCTTTTAATTCAAGTAGTGATATTAGTTATTTTAAATCATTTACATTTAAATGGTATTTTGAGATGTTTTCTCAACCAACCTTAAAATATGCCATCATTAATACGTTATTAGTTAGTTTAATATCAACCGTATTGGCTACCATTTTAGGCACTTTTATTGCAGTTGGAATTTATTCACTTGCTAAAAAGAAAAGACAAGTGATGATGCTGTTAAATAATATTCCCTTATTAAATGCAGATATTGTTACAGGGATTTCTTTGATGTTAATCTTTTCATTGTTACTCCCATTATTTCCATACATTTTTGGACCAATCACCGTTATTATGGGACATTTATTTTTTACTTTACCATATGTTATTTTAAGTGTGATTCCAAAATTAAAAGAAACTGACCCTAACTTATTAGATGCGGCACTTGATTTAGGGGTAAAACCGTATAAAGCATTAATTAAAGTCGTTTTACCAGCCATTAAAGCTGGAATCTTTTCAGGAATGCTTTTAGCATTTACAATGAGTATTGATGATTTTGTCATCAGTTATTATACAACTGGAAACGGATTTGATAACCTATCTATTTGGATTTATAGTTCCATTGGGAAGAAAAGTTTAACACCATCTGTCTACGCTTTTTCAACCACATTGACTTTAGTGACTCTATTTTTAGTTGTTGGCTATCAAACCTTGGTGAGTAGAGGTAAAAAAAATGGTAAATAAAAAGAAAATCTTTTTAGCCGTAATGTTGATTTTTTCTTTAATCTTAGCTGGTTGTGGAAGTCAAAGAAAACTTTTATTACTTAACTGGGGAGAATATATCAATGAAGATTTAATCACTAAATTTGAAATAGAGCATAATGCTCAAGTAGTTTTAAGTTTAGCAGATTCAAATGAATTATTTTACTCTAAAATTAAAAGTGGAACAACCGCTTATGATCTAGTCATTCCATCAGATTACATGATTGAAAAAATGATGAGCAAAGATTTACTACAAGAAATTGATTATACAAAACTAACCAATTTAACAGACGATAATCAGTTTATGGATGGCGTTTTGCAAATCCAAAGTAAAATGGTAGAAGGCAATGAAAAATACGCTATTCCTTATTTTTGGGGAACCTTTGGGTTAATGTATAATAAAAACAAACCAGGATTAGAAGAAAGTGTGACTACTTACGGGTGGGATGCTTACTTTAAACCTGAACTAAGACCAAGTAATACAAAAGTTGGAATGTATAATGTACCAAGATACGTTTATGCAGCTGCCATGTTTTATTTAAATCAAAGTCCAAATGAATATTCAGAAACCAAATTAAGTCAAGCACAAGAAGTACTCTTAAAAGCTAACATCAATGAGTGGGGAACAGATACCTTAAAAAAAGGGATTGTTTCTAATAACTTAGATTTAGCTTTTGTTTACACAGGTGACTTTTTAGATATGCTTTATTTAAAATTAGATGATGGTAATAAATTAGAAAATATGGCTTTTGATATTCACATCCCAGATCAAACCATGGCTTTTATGGATGCTTTTGTCATTCCTAAAAAAGCAAGACACGTTGATTTGGCCCATGAATTTATTAACTTCTTTTTAAACCCAGAAAATGCTTATGAAAATGCATCTGTTGTTGGATATGCTACACCACTTAAAAAATCTTATGAAATGATTACAAGTTATCAAGGATCAGATGAATGGCTCAATGCGTGGGCATATGCTAATAAAAAGTATTACCCAGTATATGAAAACGGCTTTTTCAAAGGTACTCCTTTAAAAAATTTATCTTCTGAAGCATTAGATAAAATCAATCAAATGGTCAATAAAGTAAAAATACGTTAATAATTCTTGCATTTATAATAATTACGACTATAATAGATGTGGTTAATATTAAAAGCAGGATCGAGGTAAAAATTACAAAATGAAATACTATATTAATGTTTTAAGCAAAGCTGTTTTAGCAGGGATTGTGATTGCTATTGCAGGAACTATTTATTTAACAGTTGATAACAAAGTGATTGGTTCATTTCTATTTGGATTTGGATTACTAGTGGTAGTTAGTAATAAGTTAAACTTATTTACGGGTAAAGTTGGATATGTGATTGATAAAAAACCATCTTACTTAATCGATATTTTCATCATTATCATAGGAAATCTTTTAGGGGTTTTACTGATTGCATTAATGGTTAATTTAGGTGGATTAACACACGTTAGAGCATCAGCCATTTCATCTGTTGATTTAAAACTTTCTAAAAATCTGTTAGAAAGCTTTGCCTTGTCTATTGGATGTGGGATGATGATGTATTTAGGTGTTGATGGTTATTATAAAAATAAAAACGATTTTGGGAAAGTTGTGGTTGTATTACTTGCAGTGATGATTTTCATTCTTGCAAAATTTGAACATAGTATTGCTAACATGTTTTACTTTACAGCTGCTGGACAATGGTCATTTAAAAGCATTATCTATTTAATAGTGATGTTATTAGGTAATGGTGTTGGAGCGGTTATCATTAACGGATTAGAAAAAATAGCTACCAAAACAGAAGGAAAATAAAGAGTGAATTTCACTCTTTTTTTTGAACTTTTTTTAAAAAGAAAAAAGATAGTTAAATTTATTGACATCTAAACTTTTTGATATATAATATATGCGTGTAGTTTAAAATAAACTAACAAAAAGTTTATATTTACTAAACTTAAAAAATGAAAAAAATGCTTTGTTTATCTAGAGTAAACAGCGAAAGGAGTTAATATGGCAACCTTAATTGAATTAAAAGACGTAACCAAAGAATTTGATGGTCAAGTTGTTTTAAGGGGAATAGATTTAGAAATTGAACAAAATGAGTTTGTGACTTTTTTAGGACCATCTGGATGTGGTAAAACGACAACACTCAGAATTATAGGTGGCTTTGTGACCCCTAGCAATGGAGAGGTTTTATTTGATGGGGTAAATATTGTTGATATACCAGCTCATAAAAGACCAACCAATACAGTTTTTCAAAGATATGCATTATTCCCTCATTTAGATGTATTTGAAAATGTTGCGTTTGGGTTAAGAGTTAAAGATAGAAATTTAGAACAGAAAAAAGAAATTAATAAAATAAATAAAGAATATCATCATGAAGTAAAGAAATTAAAAACAGAATATAGTAGAGATAAATTGAATTTAAAGGCATTAGGGTTAGAAAAATCAGAACTATTTGAAAAAGAAAAAGAATTAAAACTGATTTTAGAAAATAAAATTGCAGGTTTAAAAGAAGAAAAAGAAGAAAAAATCTCTCATATTAAAAATACGTTTATTAACAAAAAAGATTTTGAACAATTAATTAATGATAAAGTAAATAAATACTTAAAAATGGTTGGTTTAGAAGGGTATCAAAACAGGACAGTTCATAACCTATCAGGTGGACAACAACAAAGAGTTGCGATTGCAAGAGCTTTGATTAATGAGCCTAAAGTACTTTTACTAGATGAACCACTTGCAGCACTTGATTTAAAACTAAGACAAGAAATGCAATATGAACTAAAAGAAATACAAAGAAATGCCGGAATTACTTTTATTTTTGTTACTCATGATCAAGAAGAAGCTTTAACAATGAGTGATAAAATTGTTGTAATGAATCATGGTGAGATTCAACAAATCGGAACACCTGAGGATATTTATAATGAACCATCTAATAAGTTTGTCGCAAGTTTTATTGGCGAATCAAACATCATCCCAGGAATCATGAAAGATGACTATTTAGTTTCATTTGATGGTAAGGATTATGAATGTGTTGATAAAGGATTTGCCAAAAATGAAGAAGTCGATATTGTCATTAGACCTGAGGATATTGATATCGTAGAAAAAGGTACTGGCAAAATAACTGGTATTGTCGATTCAGTTGTTTTCAAGGGTGTTCACTGGGAAATAGATGTTAAAACAAAAGACCGTATTTTTACAATACACACAACCGATCATGTAAAGGAAGACACAGAAGTAGATATTAATTTTAGTGTTGAAGATCTACATGTGATGGAAATATGGTAATGACCGGTTTTACAGATAAAAAGAAGCCTCAAATTAAAAAAACGCCTGTTTCATTAGAAAAGGCAGTTGGCTTACCATATTATATTTTATTAGCGGTCTTAATTGTTTTCCCTTTTAGTATCATGATTTTATATGCCTTTAACAATGCTAATACTGGTGTTTTCCAAATCCAGTTTTCATTAAGTAACTTCACAGATTTCTTAAGTCAACCAATCTTCATTAGAACGATGATGGAATCTATGTATTTAGCTACCATATCCACTTTAATCTCTTTAGTGATTGCCTATCCTTTATCCTATATTATTGTTAGACAATCAACGAAAAAACAGTTGTTACTTATATTATTATTAACAGCACCAATGTGGATTAACATGTTAATTAGAGCCAATGGATTAAAACAAATTTTTAGCATGGTTGCGCCTAATTTGTTAGGCACAGATTTTGCTATTATAACAGGAATGGTTTATATGTATTTACCTTACATGGTATTACCTATTTATACATCATTATCTAAAATAGACGATAGTTTATATGAATCAAGTGCTGATTTAGGTGCAAACAAGTTACAAACGATTAGAAAAGTCATCATTCCACTATCGTTATCAGGTGTGATGTCAGGTATTATGATGGTTTTCTTACCAGCAGCAACTACATTAGTTGTTCCTAAGTATTTAGGAGATGGTAAAAGATATATGAT
>JAAYQV010000114.1 GCA_012519065.1 Phytoplasma sp. | reverse complement strand
AGTTTAAGAGGACAAATCATCTCTTTATTATCAGTTTTTGTTTTAATGATTAGTAACTTAATGATTTTCAATCAAATATCAAATCAGTGGGAAGTCAACTCGAGTAGAAGTACTTTTGTGAGTCAAAACATAGGGGTTTATAGTTTCTATGTTTATGAAATGCTTGGGGAAAACTTTAGCGTAACAATAGAAGAGTATTATGATGAGCAAGAATTTCTTGCAACCTATGATAAATTTAATAAAAACAAATCATCATATATTAATGAGATAGATAAAAAGACATACAGCAACCAATTGTTATATACAGAGACTAACCAATTAACTTTAAAAAATGAGTTATCAAATAAAACATACTTAAACGGCATTTTTAAAGATAAAAACATCGTTTTAGTCCATTTAGAATCCTTTAATTATTACTTATATAGCCAACCAGAATTAAAACAATATTTTAAATTTTTACAGTTTTTACTTTCTCAAAGTTATGTTATGGATAACTTTTATACCAACGCAGGTATAGGGACCTCTTCAGATGCTGAGTTTAGTGTTCTAACAGGCTTAAATGCTTTAGGACACTCAACCATCTATTGGGACTTCACAAGAGAGTATGAAGAAAAATTAGAACCGTATTCTTTAGCTAAGTATTTTAAAGAAAAAGGATACTACACAGAATCTATTCATGCAGACAATGAAATGTTTTATAACAGGAAAAATGTCCATCCTAAAATGTTAGGCTTTGATAAATACTATTCTATTGAAGATTTTTATGAAGAAGGATATAAAAACGAAAGTTATAATCACATCAATCCTTGGGTATCTGAAAGAGCTTTAATGGATAAGGTAAACAGTTTAATAAAAACAGTTGAATCACCTTATTTTATTTACCCAATCACCATGATGCCACATACCCCGTTTGATTATGATCCATATGCGGGAACAGATGAAGAAATCGTCTTTAATGATACATGGGAAAAAGAACTTTCAACAAACACCTTAAAGTATTTAAGATTTGTTAAGTATTACGATGAGATCTTACAAAGAATGTTCATTGATCCAGAAACACAGGAAATAAGAATAGATACAAATGCAGTTTATATTTTCTATGGTGATCATGGAGCTAATATAGTAGATGAGGATATTGAAGTTATTTTTGGTAAAGAGCTAAGTCCTGTTGAGGCAAGAAAAATAAAAAACCAAACGATTGCTTGGATTTATGCACCTGGGGATAAGGAAGTTACTCATGAAACGATGACCATTAAAGAAGGTAATTTCATAGGAAATCAACCGCTTGTTAGAAGCCAAGTAGATTTAAATAGAACCATCATAGAATTATTTGGGTTAAATGATCAAAAAGATGTATACTTTGGTGTTAATTTACTAAGTAAAGAACCAACCTATAGTATTGATAGTAGAGTGTTAGATGTCGTTTTTGATGATAATGTCTATCCATTATCTAATCCAAGCCTATCTTTAAATCCAAACATTAAATTATCAAAAGATATAGAACGACATATTTTTGAAAGAAAAAAAGTCAATGACTATTTGATTAAAAAGAATATGTTTAATCGCATAAGAGAAAAATAAAAAGAGGAATTTTATCCTCTTTTATTTTTTTATTATTTAATTTCAAAATAGTTCATGAAAAAGTCAATATGCTTTTTAAACAAATCCTCATAAGTAGTTAAATAACCTTCTGGAGACTCGGTTAAATATTTTTCATAAAAATGATAAACAAAAAATGAATGGTATATTTTGGCAGCTAACATAGAATCAGCTTGTTTCATTAATCCTTTTTTCATTAAGGTTCCAAAATAGTAATTCAAAGCAACCCTAGGTTTAACTAGAAACTCATCATGTAAAATATTTTTCAATCTAGGACTATTGAATTGCTCAGGAATTAATAAACGTGTTAATTGGTTAATCTTATCAGATTCAAAAAAGGAATTAGTTTTTAAAGAAATATTGGTAAAGTATGCTCTGGCAGATAAATGACTTTCTTTATATAAAGGATAAACCTCTTTTTGTAGTTCTTCGACAAAAGTTTTAGCAATATCTAATAAAATTTCTTCCTTACCTTTATAATGATTATAAATAGAAGCAGCCTTAATACCCACACTCTTTGCTAAATCTCTCATTCCTACATTGTTATAACCATGTTTAGAAAACAAGTCTAATGCATTTTCATAAATCAATTCCTTGGTTGTCATAGTAAAACCTCCGTTCAGACTAACTCTATTTGTT
>JAAYQV010000004.1 GCA_012519065.1 Phytoplasma sp. | reverse complement strand
CCTCCTAATATCTACATTATATTTCGAATTCGAAATATATTCAAATCGTTTGCTTTTAAAAATTGTTTTTTAACTTTTTTTCATGTATAATACTTTTGTAAGCGCATAAATTCAAAAAACAAAAGGAGCTGCTGTATGAAAAATATAAAAATTGATCGTTTCATTGATAAACTAATGAATGAAACAACCCACCCTAGTCGACCTGCATGGAATTTAGAAAAAATCTTATCAGGTAGAGAAAATAATTGGAATTATGTAGATGGTTGCATGATGACTGCACTACTGTCTTTATATGATAAAACAAATGATAAAAAATATTTAGATTTTGTTATTAATTATGTTGACTATTATGTTGATAATGACGGAAATATTAAAGGATACACTCCAACTCATTATAGTACCGATGATTTATCTGAAAGTAGAATTTTATTTGATTTATATCATTACACAAAAAACGAAAAATATTTAAAAGCTATTCAATTATCTTATACGCAAATTGAAAAGCACCCAAGAACATCGACAAATAACTTTTGGCACAAACAAATTTATCATGACCAAATTTGGTTAGATGGTTTATATATGATGCAACCTTTTTACACTAGATATAATACCTTTTATGATCAAAAAGATAACTATCAGGATACTTTAAATCAGTTTAAAAACGTTCGTGCACTTATGTTTGATGAAGATAAAAAACTTTACTATCATTGCTATGATGAATCAAAAACATTATTTTGGGCGAATAAAGAAACAGGTCTTTCTTCTTACTTCTGGTTAAGAGCGATTGGTTGGTTTGCTGCTGCTTTAGCAGATGTTGCTTACTACATGGAAGATGAAAATGGTAAAAAATATTTAACTGATTTACTTAAAGAGTTAGTAGACGGTATTTTACAATATCAAGATAAAGAAACTAATATGTTTTATCAAATTGTTGACCTAGCTGGAAAAGAGAAAAATTACATTGAATCTAGTGGTAGTGCTTTAATTTCATATTCTATTTTAAAAGCTGTTAACGAAGGTTTATTGCCTGAATCATATAGACAAGTAGGGTTAGATATTTTCAATGGTATTACTAACAACTTCTTAACTGAGGTTGACGGTGATTTAAACTTAGAAAACATTTGTTTGGTTGCTGGTTTAGGACCTGAAGATAACCCAAGACGTGATGGTACATATGAATACTATATGTCTGAACCTATTGTTAAAAATGATGCTAAAGGTGTTGGACCATTCATTATGGCATATGCCGAAGTTTTAAAAGCTAGTAAATAAATAATGAAAATGACTATTTAATATAGTCATTTTTTTATACTTATTATTCATAAAAAATAAGAGTGACTATTTTTACAATAATCACTCTTATTTTTAATTATTTTTTGACTCTAAATATTCAGTATATGTTGTTAAGTATTCTTTTGATTTCCCTACTTGGTTGATTTCAATAAGCTTATTAGCTGTTGAATCTACTAATTGTTGATCGGTAGATGAAAAGATAATAACTCCAGTAAATCTTTTTAATCCATTGTTTAAAGCTGTTATTGACTCCATATCTAAATGGTTGGTTGGTTCATCTAATAGTAAAACATTTGCCCCACTTAGCATCATTTTAGAAAGCATACATCTAACTTTTTCTCCACCAGATAGGATATTAACCTTTTTAAAACTATCATCCCCACTAAATAACATTCTCCCTAAAAAGCCTCTTACATAAGCGATTTCATCGGTATTAGAATATTGCATTAACCAGTCTAAAATCGTTAGATTTGATTCGAAAAATGCGTTGTGGTCTTTATTAAAGTAGTTAAGAGAAGTTGTTACACCCCATTTAACTGTTCCGGTATCTGGTAAGATATTGCCTGAAAGTATTTCAAATAAAGTAGTTTTAGCAATTTCATTAGTTCCTATTAAAGCAACCTTATCTGTTCTACCGAGAGTAAATGAAACATTATCTAAAACTTTCACACCGTTAATTGTTTTTGAAACATTTTCTACCATTAAGACCTCTTGTCCTATTTCTCTATCTGGTTTAAATTCTATGAAAGGATATCTTCTGTTTGAAGGTTTTATATCATCTAAACTTATTTTATCTAATAGTTTTTTACGTGAAGTTGCTTGTCTAGATTTAGAAGCGTTAGCGCTAAATCGGGCGATAAACTCTTCTAATTCTTTAATTTTTTCTTCTTTCTTTTTATTAGATTCTTTTTGTTGTCTTAAAATCAATTGACTAGACTCATACCAAAAATCATAGTTCCCGGTATAAATTTGAATTTTCCCAAAATCAATGTCTGCAATATGTGTACAAACTTTATTAATAAAATGTCTGTCATGTGAAACAACAATGATTGTGTTTTTAAAATTAATTAAAAATTCTTCTAACCATAAAATAGCTTTTGCGTCTAAGTGGTTGGTTGGCTCATCTAATAATAAAATATCTGGATTTCCAAATAAGCTTTGCGCAAGCAATACCTTAACTTTATCAATACTCTCTAGGTCTTGCATCATCATTTGATGTTTATCAATGTCAACACCTAAACCAGTCAGTAAAATAGCTGCATCACTTTCTGCATTCCATCCATCCATTTCTGCAAATAATGCTTCTAACTCTCCTGCTTTAATACCATCTTCATCGGTAAAGTCTTCTTTCATGTATAAGTTGTTTTTCTCAATCATCACATCATATAAGGCTTTATTTCCCATGATGACAGTGTCTAGTACAGTAAAGTGGTTATAAGCGAAATGATCTTGTTTTAAAAAGGAAATTCTTTTTCCTTTTTCAACGATAATTTCACCTGATGATGGTTCTAGTTCTTTAGCTAAAATTTTTAAAAAAGTAGATTTACCAGCACCATTGGCCCCAATTAATCCATAACAGTTTTCTTCTGTAAATTTTATATTTACATCTTCAAATAAAATATCTTTCCCATGCCTTAAAGATATGTTGTGTGCTTGTATCATTTTTTGCATCCTTTCAAACAAAAAGGTTAATTAAAACCTTTTATATTTTTGTTGATATTAATACTGGAATCATAATTGGTCTACGTTTGGTTTCTTGGAATAAGAATTTGCTGATACTTTCTCTTAATCCTTGTTTGTAGTCATTCCAGTTAATGTATTTTTGGCTTAAATATTGCTTACTTGTTTCATGAAAAATAGTTTTAACTTGTGCTAATAATTCCTCTGCTTCTTTTACATAAACAAAACCCTTACTAATGATTTCTGGCTCTCCAAGTATTTTTTTGGTTTTAGGGTTGATGTTAGCAACCACCATGATAACGCCATCTTCTGATAATAACTCTCTATCTCTCATGACTTGATCATTGCTATCAATAACAGGTGTTCCATCAATTAAAATCTCACCTGCATTAGGAATATCTGCTTTTGAGACATAGGCATCTTTGTCTTTAACAAAATTAAAGCTATCTCCATTATCTAATAGGAAAACATTTTCTTCCTGATAGCCTAATTCTTTTGCTAAACTTCTAACACCATATTGATGTCTAAACTCACCAATGGTTGGAATAATATAACGTGGTCTTAATAAATTAATCATCATTTTTATTTCTTCACCAGAAGCGTGTGATGATGATAATAATCTTTTATCAATGACTGTAACATTTGCCTCACTTCTAGATAAGACATCTAATGTTCTAGCCGCCATTTTTTCTGTGCCAGGTACTGGTGATGTCATTAATAAGACTGAATCCTTTTCATTAATATGAATGAGACGATCTATTTTTTTACACATTCTTTGTAGCATGTAAAACGGCTCATGTCTATTTCCTGTAACAAGTGCTACCAAATCGCTTTGATCGTTTTTATTTTTATCATCTACGTATCTTAAATTAACCAATGATTCTTCTGGTATGTGTAAATAACCATTTTCTATAGCGATATCTACAATTCTTTGTGCACGTCTTCCGATGATGGCAATTTTCTTTTTATGAGCCAATGAAACATCTATGACTCTTTGAATTTTTAAAAGATCAGAAGAAAACAGCGAAACGATGATTCTGCCTTCAGCGTTTGCATAAACGCTATTTATTTTATGCATTAACTGTTGAGTGACACCACTATCTTGTGGTAACCCTGAACCTAATGACTCTGGTAGTAAAGCTAGAACATGTTTATTTGCAAGCTCATTAATTTTTTTAAAATCTGTTTGGTAGTAATCATTGCTTTGTTGAATAAAGGTGTAGTCACTTGTATAAACAATGACTCCTTCTAATGTGTGTAACGCAATGCCTACTGATTCTGGTATAGAGTGAGTGGTGTTAAAAAATGTTACTTTAACATTTCCGAACTTAATCACACTATCTTGTGAAATGATATTAAAAGTATAGTCATCTAAATTAAGATTACTTTCTTTAAAATTATCTTTTATGATTTGTGTTGTAAAATTAGTTGCGTAAATTGGGACATTTAATTCAGAAATCATATGCGGTAAAGCACCAATGTGGTCTTCATGTCCATGAGACATGAAAAAACCTTTAATGCGATCCTTTATAGGTATAAGCATTTTGTAGTTAGGTATGATTTCATCTACTCCATGTAAATCTGAAGTAGGATATTTTATACCTGCATCTAAAATGAAATATTGCTTATCTACATCTACCACATACATATTTTTCCCGTTTTCGCCTAACCCACCTAATGCAAAAATACGTATCTTACTCATGCATTTCATCTCCTTTTTGGTTTTGTATCGATTCATATATCTTTTATAATTATATCATATTTTTTGATTAGAGCCATATTTTAACTATCATTATGCTATAATATTTTTAATAAGGTGGTGTTTTCATGAATTATCCAATTAAAAAATCTTCCTTCAGACCGGCTTCATCTAGTAGAGCTAATCTAGGAATGACATTAGAATCTGATATTGATGCGACCAATTCATATTATTTAAATGAAAATATTGCAGTGATTCATAAAAAGCCAACCCCTATTCAGGTGGTAAATGTTAGTTATCCTGCTCGAAATAAAGCTAAAATTATTGAAGCATACTATAAAACCCCATCCACAACAGATTATAATGGTTTATACTTAGGGAAATATATTGATTTTGATGCTAAAGAAACGAATTCTAAAACATCTTTTCCTTTAAAAAACATTCATTCTCATCAAATGATTCATCTTAGAAATGTTCATTCACACGGTGGCATTGCTTTTTTAATTGTTCATTTTAAAGTTTATAATGAGTATTATATTTTACCTTTTTCTATTTTAGAAACTTTCTGGAAAAATAAGGATAAAGAAAAGGGACGAAAATCCATCCCTTATGTTTACTTTAAAGAAAATCTAAATTTAGTTCCTTTTAGCTACCAGCCTCGCTTAGATTACTTAAAAGTGATTCGCAAAATTTATGACTTATCTTAAGAGCTTATGCTCTTTTTTTTCTAAATTCTTCTAAAAACGGGGTCAAACTTGGCCCAATTAGAATAGCTAAAATCATGCTTATAGCAGTTGATGATGCACAATATGGTGCATTATATAAAATAAATGAGTAAAACCACACATTGCCTTTGGCATATTCTTCAAAAAATAAAACACCACTGAATCCATGAGAAACCCATCTAAATACACCTGCAAGCAAGAAGGCTAAAACGATTTTTTTCCAGTCTTTTATGCCTCCTACAAATAATCCGGCAATAATCCCCATGGCAGAAAATGGAATGAGGTAATCAAAAAAGATGCTTCCCCAGTGGATGTAATAACCATCTATCATCCAACTTACTACCCCATAGATCAGTCCTGTTAGTCCCCCATAAAAAGAGCCTAAAATAAGTCCTGATAAGACGATTGGTAACATATAAATACCAAATACTGCGCCACCTTGTGGCATTTCTAAGTTCAATCCCGGTGTGTATTTAATAATTAAACCAAACACAACTGCAACTGCTGCTAAGATTGATCCTAATGATAATCTTTTTAATTCCTTGTTCATCTTTCTTTCTCCTCCTAAAAAAATAAAAAATTTCTTTGGGCGAACAAAGAAATAGCGTTCAAAAAAGAGACCTTTTTTATTACACTATCCCTCCGCTGGTATAACCCAGATCAGGTTCTCGGGTCGATATTATCCTCTCAGCCTTTAAGGCTCCCCGTAGTGATCAAGATTATTATATCATATTTTTTTTTGTAGTCTATGGAGTTGCTTTATACTTTGGAAATAATAATTAATAATTTAAAATAATTCTATTGATAAAAAAAATAATTTTGTGTATAATTAAAGTAAGAGGTGATAATATGGATATCAAATGGTTTAATGAATCTCCAAAATCTGCAACTGCAACTTTAACTCCAGCACATATTACTTTTAACAAAACAGCGACTCATTATTTTAAAAAAGCTTTTCAAGTTATGATGGGTTATGATGCTTCTAGTTTTATTATTGTAATTAAGCCCTTGAGTAAAGCAGCTGCCTTAAGAGGTAATATTTCTGAGACTTCAAAATATAATATTACGGTTAAGTCCTCTTATAGTAGGGTGACAAATAAAGCATTTATGCAAACCATTCAAGATGTTTTTAATTTAGAATTACCTGAAACAGGTCGTAAATACGAAGCATTTTGGGATGATAAAAACGAATTTTTAACAGTTAACTTAAAGGAGGAGTTGTAATATGGAGTACATGGTTTGGGTTTGGTTAGGGATTTTCATCTTTGCCATTGTGTTTGAATTTATTACATTTGATTTAGTATCTATTTGGTTTGCTTTAGCAGCAATACCATCTTTAATACTTGCAATGTTAGATGTTAGTTTAACCATACAGTTAGTTGTTTTCTTTATTATTTCTTGTATTTTAATTTTCTTAACCAGACCAATTGTATTAAAATACTTTAAACGTAATGAAGTTAAGACCAATGTGGATGCTTACATCGGTAAAACCGCTGTAACAATTAAAGCGATTAGTCCTTTAGAGTCTGGCTTGGTTAAGTTTGAACATTTAGTATGGACTGCTGTTTCTGATCAAGAAATTGCCGAAGATACAGTGGTTAGAATATTAGCTGTTGAAGGAGTTAAACTTATTGTAGAGGAGATCAAATAATGATGACAATCTACTTATCTAATTCTTTAAATTTTCTTTTACCTATTGCAATTGTTTTATTAATTATTTTAATTATTTTAGGATTAAGTATTCGATTAATTAGACAAAACCAACAAGCAGTCATCGAAAGATTGGGTAGTTATTATTCAACCTGGAAACCAGGTGTACATTTTTTATTACCTTTCATTGATAAAGTGGTAAAAAAAATCAATATGGCTGAACAGCATATTACTTCTTCTAGTCAATTCTTAAGTCTTGATGAAAAAAAAATTACCATTGATTTTGATATTGTATATCAACCCGTTGATAGTATACAATATGCTTATAACTATCAACCTAAAAATAGTCCTTTAACCGCGCTGGTTAGTCATTATTTAAGAATCAATGTTGGCAGTAAAGAGTTAAAGGAAATATTACCTGAAACTTATTTAATCACACCAGATGATTATCAAAAATTTGATGAGGTTACTGATCATTTAGGTGTTAAAATTAAAAGAATTTATATTAAAAAAATTTCATTTCATAAAGGAGAGGATGTTTAATGTTTTTACCTGTATTTATTAGTGTTTTTCAAGTAGTTTTAATTGGTGTTGGAGCTTTAATTTTAATTGTTTTAGCACTTAGTTTTCGTTTGGTTAAACAAACAGAGAAGTTTGTTGTAGAACGCATGGGTGGATATCATGCAACATGGGGTGTCGGTGTTCACTTTTTACTTCCATTTGTCGATAGAGTAGCTGCTAAGGTTTCTCTTAAAGAACAAGTTAGAGACTTTGAACCACAACCAGTTATTACTAAAGATAATGTGACTATGCAAATTGATACAGTTATCTTCTTTCAAGTAACTGACCCTAAACTATATGCCTATGGTGTTGATAATCCAATACTAGCCATTGAAAATTTATCTGCAACAACACTACGTAACATCATTGGTGATCTTGACTTAGATGAAACCTTAACTTCAAGAGATTTAATTAATGAGCGTATGCGTTATACCTTAGATGATGCAACAGATGCCTGGGGTATTAAAGTTAACAGAGTTGAGGTAAAAAATATTGTACCTCCAAAAGATATTAGAGAATCTATGGAAAAGCAAATGCGTGCTGAACGTGAAAGACGCCAAACCATTTTAATTGCTGAAGGTGAAAAAAGAGCTCAAATCTTAGCTGCTGAAGCGCAAAATGAATCCATTATTTTAAAAGCGGAAGCTGATAAGAGACAACAAATCTTAGCTGCTGAAGCTGAGGCTGAAGCCCTTTTAAAAGTTAAACAAGCGGAAGCTGATTCTATTAGACTTATTAAAGAAGCAAAAGCCGATAAAACTGTTTTAACCATTAGAGCACTTGAAACACTTGCTAAAGTCGCTGATGGTCAATCTACTAAAATTGTTATTCCAAGTAATTTAACCGATATTACTTCTAACTTAGTAGCGTTAACGGATATTGTTAAAACTGATAAGAAATAATTTATTACATAAAAAAAGAAAATGTCATTGACATTTTCTATTTTTTTTATCCGAATAAGATTTGATTAACTGTCTTTTCATCTAGTTTTTCAACTACTAATTTAAGTAATTCAATGGTGTACTCAACATCTTTTTTATGAATTACTGAGGTGTGTGAATGCATGTAACGTGTTGGAATACAAATTGATAATGCAGCTGCCCCTTCATGTGCTAAATGCATATTCCCCGCATCAGTTCTACCACCTGTAATATATGCTTCTTGGTATGGAATGTTATGCTCTTCTGCTAAGTTAATAACAAATTGTCTTAAACCGCGATGAGCAATTAATCCCCCATCATAAAATAAAATTTGAGGACCTTTCCCTAATGTTTGTCCTTCTGGTTCTCCACCTGGAACATCATTTCCAACACCAGTATCAACAGCAATAGCAATTTGAGGATGTACTTTATAAGAACTTGTTTTAGCCCCTCTTAAACCAACTTCTTCTTGGACTGTAAATGTAGCAAATAATTGATTTTCATGTTTTTTAACTTCATTTAAAACATGCATAACAACTGCTGACCCTACTCTATTATCCCAAGCTTTTCCAAGTAGATAATCAGGATTTCCCATTTGTCTAAACTCAGTCACAGGAGTTATCGTGTCTCCAATTTTAATCCCTAATGCTAAAGCTTCTTCTTTATTTGCAACACCGATATCTAAATACATTGAACTAATCTCAATAGCTTTTGATCTTTCGGCTAATGGAATTAAATGTGGTGGTTTAACACCAGTGATTCCGTAAACAATGCCTTTTTCTGTGTTAATTTGCCATTCTTGTGCCAGCATAACTTGGGAAAACCAACCACCTAATGTTTGGAATTTAATGTATCCTTCTTTAGTGATTTGAGTTACCATTAAGCCTACTTCATCCATATGTCCTGCAAGCATGATTCTTGGCCCTTGTGAGCCTTTGATTCCAATAACTGATCCTAGGTTATCATAAACCACTTCATCAGCAACACCTTTGATTTCTGATGAAATGTATTGACTAACATCTTTTTCATTACCTGGAACCCCATTTAGCATAGATAAATCTTTTAATGTTTCTAATAATTTCTTCATGTTTCTACCTTCCTCTGTTTATCGTTTTTTTAAATTCATTAAGCCTATGATGAATAAGTATAATCCAATCACTGCAATGATGGTAATTATCGTCCAGTTTACAACATTTAAACTGATAGTATTTGATCCTAATAAGTAAGCACCAAGGCCGTATAGCACTAAGTATAGCACATAGTTTAAACCGTTAGGTTTTGTGGACATATAACTTACACATAAGCTTACCAATCCATGAACTAGTAAAATAATAGCAATCCAATTGGTGGTATCAAAATATCCTTTAACTGGATTAATACCAAAAGATGGTAAGATAAATCCTAAAACCCCTACGACGATAAAGACTGCTAATTCTAAAAAGTAAATGAATTTTACATTGCCTTTTCTTTTTTTGAATTCAGGAAAAACTAATATATAAGATAGCCCTAATACAACTACACCTGATATTAATTTTCCTATTTCAAAGTTCTTAATGGTAAATATTTCTTGTACTTCTAGAATAAAAATAATTGATGCGACAATCATTAATATTCCAATGACCAATGATAATACTGGATTTTTTTTAAATGCTTTCATTGTGCCCTCCAAAATAGTTTTTCTTTCATTTATTATACCACTTATTTTTGATTTCATAAAAGAATATAAAAAAAAAGCCTAAGGAGCGTAAGAACATGTATGTTCTAAAATGGAAACTTCCTTTTCTTAGGCTTTGGGATTCCAATGTATCGGCATTCACACCCACCTAGTTTAAGCTTCCGCTACTAAGATTTGGGTTCTACGGCTTCTCCTTAGGGTACTTTTAATTTATCATAGGTTTGTGTTGTTGTCAAGAATTTCATCTTTTACTTCTTGGTTGATAATAGCACTTTTACCTCTTCTTTTAGATCATCTCTTTTAAGAGCAAAATCGATGATGGCTTCAATATAGCCTACTTTTGAGCCAATATCATATCTTTTTCCTTTAATATCGTATGAGTAAACTTTTTCTTCTGACATCATACGTAAAATAGCATCGGTTAATTGAATCTCATTACCGGCACCACGTTCTTGATTTTCTAAATACTTAAATATGGTTGGTGATAAAACATATCTACCACTAATAGCACTTCTAGATGGCGCAACCTTTGGTTTTTCAACCACGCCTGATAATTCAACAATTGGTTTTTTTGATCCTTCTTTAGGAACACAAATACCGTATTTATGCGTATCTTCTTCTCTTACTTCCATAGTACCTAAGATCGTACTATTTGTTTTATCATAAGCATCCATTAGTTGTTTTAACGCTGGTTTTTCATCAGAAACATAAACATCATCTCCTAGTAAAACCCCAAATGGTTCATTGCCAACAAAGCTTTTTGCATGTAAAACTGCATGGCCTAATCCTAATTGTTCTTTTTGTGAAATATAGTAAATATTAATCTCATCTGCAATATTTCTAATTAAGCCATATTCGTATTCTTTTTTCTTTTCTAATAAAATGTGTTCTAATTCTAAATTGCGATCAAAGTAACTCATGATGGCATTTTTATTGTTACTAATGATGATGAGTAAATCTTTGATGCCGCTTTCTATCGCTTCTTTAACAATAATTGAGATGGCTGGCTCATCAATTATTGGTAGCATTTCTTTTGGAATTGCTTTAGTAATTGGTAAAAATCTTGTTCCGTATCCTGCTGCTGGAATTACTGCTTTTTTTATCATTTAAAAAATCTCCCTTTTGATTAATAGTATACTGATATTCTAACATATTGCCCGCCATGAATGATAGCATCTAACAATATATCACGTACTCTTGTTTCAATTATATATGGGTTATTAGCTACTTTTATGTCTAATCTTACCGCATAGTAGTCTTTATCATCTAAAGCCTCTAATCTTGCTAAATAGTATATTTTCCCTAGGCTTTCAATGTCTTCAATTTTTTGAAAAGAAAAAATAAAACTTAAAATAACATGATCATACATTTGTAAGGTTTTTAATCGTTCAGAAAGCGTAAGGGCTCTTGAAACGATGTATTCTGTTTTATGGAAGAAATATTTTTCATATAAGGTTTTTTGTTTGTCATATAATATTTCAGATTTAACATTGCTTTGAAATTTACTCTCTAGATACGTTTGCATTTTAAGTGCTTTTTTAGCATGTTTTTGGTTCCATTCAGTAAATAATAAAATATTCTTGCCATCATAAGCATATGCTGTAATCATAAATCTTTTAACATTAGAGTAAACTAAAATATCATGAAATACTTCTTTAAATTGATTAAGCTCACATTTGAAGATGTATTTAGCAAAAATCGTGAAGGTTTCATTGTAAACTAGTGGTTCAAATAAGTCATTAGCAAAAACTTGCCACTGTTCTTCAACATCAAAATATTTATACTCTGAATAAGCGACTCTTCTTAAGGTACCAACAATAGCGTAAATGGCGGTACTTAAACCAATAAAGGCTATACCTGAGATGAAAATGATTTTTGTGGTGTATGAAAAGTTTGTGAAGCTAATGGCATAAATGATTGGTGGAAACATCATGATCGTAATGATTCTAAATAGGGATTGAAATCCTTTCTTATATAAAGTAAAGGTTGCGATAAATAGAGTGATAACTGCATAAAACATGAAGAAATTTTCAGCACCGTAGTTCCCAAGTTCAAATGCAATGTTTTTTAATTCATTGATAAATAGATAAATAGCGCTTGAAAATAAGATTAAAGTAAAAGCTTGTCTTAGTCTGAGATAGTAGTTTTTAGTGTATAATTTTTTTGTTTGTGGTAAATGATAATAATCTTTCATTTGTTTTCTATATTCATAAAAGGGCCAAAAACTTCCTCTTAAACTAATCTTAAGAGGTAAAACAAGGTCATCATTGAACTTTTTTTCTAATTTTTCTTCTAAGTTAACCAAAGGATTTAAAACAAACATGATGGTTCCTATGGCAATGATTGAATGTTGATAATCAGGCAGAAAGTATAAAAGGACTCCTGTTATTATTGCATAAATGCTATATACAATAAACTTAGCTAGTCCACTAAATAAAAAGACGCATGCATACAAAATTGATATCCCTATAATAAGAGCATATAAAATGGTTTGATCTGAAGTTAGATATAATAGGGCCACAGGTATTGTTAGTAAGATTAAGGTAAATGATACGATAAATATGATTAGTCTTTTTTTCATTTTTCCGCTCCTTGTTATATGTAATTATATAAAAAAAAGTGGATTTTGTCCACTTTTGTTAGATGTTAATTATTTTGAAGCTAACGCTTTTTTAGCAACTTCTGCATATGCTGCAAAAGCTTCTGGCTCATGTACAGCAATGTCTGCTAACATTTTACGGTTTACTTCAACGTTTGCTAATGCTAAGCCATGGATGAATGTTGAGTATTTTAATCCGTTTAATACTGCTGCTGCATTGATACGTGAAATCCATAATTTTCTAAATTGTCTTTTTCTTTGTTTACGGTCTCTATATGAATATTGTAATGAACGCATTACTTGCTCATTAGCAGTACGATATAATGTACGTTTTGAACCAAAATATCCTTTAGCTAATTTTAATACTTTTTTACGACGACGTTTTGTTACAGGTGTGTTTTTAACTCTTGGCATTGTTCATTCCCCCTTCTTATAATCCTCTAATTAGCGATTTAATACGTTTATAGTCTGAATGATCTACCACTGTAACGCCTCTTAGTTGTCTGTTTTGTTTTGTAGTTTTTGATGCTGCTAAGTGGTTGCTATAAGCGCGTCCACGTAATAATTTTCCTGTACCTGTTACTTTGATACGTTTTTTTAATCCACTATGTGATTTTTGTTTTGGCATAATAATCCCTCTTTCTTACTGTTTAGCTGGCGCAAATACCGCTATCATCTGGTTTCCTTCTAATTTAGGAGCCATTTCAACTTGTGAAACTTCTTTTAGTCCTTCGATGAATTGGTCAAATACTTCTCTACCGATATCTTGGTGAGTAATCATTCTTCCTCTAAATCTCATACTAACTTTTACTTTATCACCTTTAACTAAAAATTTAACTGCTTGTTTTAGCTTAGTGTTTAAGTCGTTTTTATCAATGGTTGGACTAATTCTAATTTCTTTTAATTGGACAACTTGTTGGTTTTTCTTCATTTCTCGTTGTTTCTTTTGTTGTTCATAACGATGTTTAGAATAATCCATTAAACGAGCTACCATTGGTTTTGAGCCCGGAGATACTACAACAATATCTGTTTCTCTTTCGTATGCAACTTTTAACGCTTGTTCGCGATTAAGTACTCCTATTCTTTCTCCTTGTTCGTCAATAACAAGGTATTCGCCTTTAGGGATACTTTCGTTGTACAAATCAGTATTGTTGGTTTTATTTCTCATTGGTTTAATAGTGACACCTCCAAATTTTTTTTGTTGTAGAATATAAAAAAGTGGGTACATAATAGTACCCACGACAAATCACTTGAATAAAATCAAACGTTTTGTGCTGTTTGCCTAAAAACAATGAGTCAATCAGGCGAGAGGGTACCTCTTCTTTTCACAATCTACGTTACTTATATTATCATATATTAAATTTTTGTCAATACTTTTTATTATTTTCGTTGATATTTTCCGTTTTTATAAACATATACTTTATTTGAGTACTCATATCTTTTAAATTCATCTTTAATTTCGTTGATAAATTCATTTTTAATGAGCGAGAAATGGCTAGGCACTTCGTAGTCTATTTGATCCATTAAAACGGTTAAAACATGGTAATAATCGCGCTTAATGCCTGTTTCTAAAATGATGATGCCAGATTGGTCTGCTATATACATTTGATCTGTTAAAACTTGATTAATCGGATTTTTAAGTTTTAAATTAGGCATTTGATAAACTTTTCTTTCTTTATTTCCAATGATTAAAATAATTTGTTCACTTCTAATCATAAAATATCTATAAACAAAGATGAAACTAAAGGATTCTAAAAAGACTAAGTAATACCATTTGATTTCTAAAACATTTTGTAATTTTAATATCATTAAAACGATGAATATGATTTGAATGCTTATGATACCAATAAACATTTCTATTTTTCTTTTATATTTTTGACTCATTATGAAAAGTTCTGTTTTGGTTTTACGAAGAAACTTTTGACTACTTCTTTTTTTGAAAACAGATAGTTCATAATAATTAAACATCATAGTTAAAAAGAGAAGATAAGGTATGCCTGTGATTAAATAAATGAGCCCTATTTGATATAGGAAATATCCTTGGTACGCTGTGTATAAAATATAAATTGGAATGGCTATTTTTCCTTGGCTTTTTTGTCTGAACATAATGGTTAAAATATAATAGAAAAACACTGCACTAATGGTACTTGATATGAATTCACTTAAGAATAGCATTGATCCACCTTCTTTTAAACTTTTGTTCTATTGTATCAAATTTAGTAAATTTTTAACACCCCTTCTGTCATTTGATAGTGATAAAAATATTGATATTGTATGATATAAAACCAATTTTCTCCATCGTTGATTAAAACATATGTTTCATCATAAAGATATTCATCGGGGATAAGCGATAAAATATAACCCTCATCATTTTTAGTGATGGTTGTTTTTTGTGTTCCAATGTAAACTTCTAAAATGTTAGATATTTTTAACGTTACATATATATTTTCTAAATGTCTTTGTTCGTTTTTTGTTCCGTATAATGATGTTACAGATGCTTGTGTTAAATCATTTTTAAACGTAACGCTCACTATGCCTAATTCATATGATTTATCATCAATTGACATGATAAGAGGCATTTTGATAATGTCATTTTTTTGGTGATTCAAATATATCTTTAAAGTATATCCATAATATTTGTTTTCTATATGTGCTTTTTCTATTTCTACCCTACTGTGGGAAAGACCTTTAAAGGAAACTTCTCCTTCTTTCAACTTTAGTAATACCGGATGGTTTTCTTGGTTAAAGAAAAGGGGTTGTTTAAGATATTCTTGACTGATATATAATAAATCATGTTTTTTTTGCGGGATAAGTAGTTTAGTTTTTTTATTGTCTAAATTTTTAAACAATAGTCCAATGAGTAAGATGAAAATAAAGACAACGATTATTTCTTTTTTTTTCATATTGGTAACACTTCTAATCTAGGATAATGTGTGGTTACTCTAAAAACTTCAAATCCGCCTTTTTCTCTTAAAAAGTATAAAACATATCTGGCTGCCACACCATTGGTGATTAATCCTTCACCATAGTAATAGTATCTTAATTTTGTTTGTGGATCAATTTTAATTTTCAACTCTGTTTCTTCTTGTATTTCAACTTGATTTTTGTATTTAAAATCCATTTTTAAAGATGCAGTAAGACCATTTTTAAATGTTTTGTCACTTTTATTTGAACTAATTCCTATGCTTCCGCTGACAGATATATCATAATGCCTAAGTTCTTTTGTTTTAGCTTTATAGTGGTAATCAATGACACTTTTCCCATCGTTATGATAGACAAAGGCTGTTTCACTAATAAACTTTACTTTGATATCTTCATGAACTAAGTAAGTTTGCCATCCATAGAATTTTCTTTTTTGTACATGTTTATAATACGTTTCATATTCTTCTTCTGTAAACTGATGGATCAACCTAATTGGTCTGACAAAATTTACATCTTCAAAGTTACGATAATTTATAGCATAACTGGTTTGAGTTGTTATCAAGATGTATGATAACAGTAAAAAAATGATACTTATTTTTTTCATCATAAATAAAACCTCCTATATCAATGATAGGAGGTTTTATTATCTTTACTTTATTTTTTCATGTATGCTTCAATATCTTCTATTTCTTTGATGATACTACTAGAAAGGTTGATTGCACCCTTATCTGTAATTAAGATATCATCTTCGATTCTAATACCAATATTTTCCTCAGCAATATATAATCCTGGTTCAACAGTTAAGATAGCACCACTTTCAATTACTTTAGTCGTGTCTCCTACATCATGAACATCTAAGCCTAAATAATGGCCTAAACTGTGATAATAGTATTTTGTGATTTCATGGTCTTCTTTAATTAAACCAATCTTTTTTAGTCCGTTGATTAAAATTTGCTTTCCGTAATCATTAAACTCTTTGTGCGTATGTCCTGGTTTTACCCATTCAATGGTTTTTTTGTTTGCTTCTAAAACAATTTCATAAATTTGTTTTTGTCGTTCTGTGAATTTACCATTAACTGGATAGGTTCTTGATATGTCTGAACAGTAATTTTCATAACTAACTCCTAAATCAAATAAAATCAAATCATTGTCTTTCATTTGTTGATCATTATCTACATAGTGAAGAATAGTCCCATTTTTCCCTGAAGCTGCAATCGTATTAAATGATGGTTTTACACGGTGGTATCCTAAAATATAATCGTATTCTGCCTCAATTTGATATTCATACATATTCGGTTTTAGTGTTTTTAATAAATGATTTAAAGCTTTATCTGTTATTTCAATGGCTTTTCTGATTTTGTTTACTTCATATTCAGATTTGATTTTTCTTAATTCTGAAACAATAGGGAAGCTGTTTTTAATTTTAATTTGTGGATATAGTTTTTGATATAGGTTTGCTTCTAGGTTTGCTTTTGTAAATCCTTGTTTCACATGACTTCTTTCTAAATCAAAATATAAAGAATGAATAGGCCCAAAAAGAGCTCTTCTACTAAATCCTAAGTATTGAGATATGATATCATCAAATTGACTGATATCAAAAATATTCGTTATGTCAATTCCTGATTTAATGGATGCTTCTTCAAACGTTAAAGTAGCACCATCCCAAAGCGCTTTGATTGGATCTTGTTTTTCGATGAATAAAAAACTCTTTTGTGTTTTATTGCCCTTAATGAGCATTAAAACTACATTTTCTTGTTCAATTCCTGATAAATAATAAAAGTTTCTATTTACAACAAAAGGAAAGGTTTGGTCTGCGCTTTTATGTTGACTAACGCCTGAGTAGAAAATGGAAATAGATTGATCTTCTACATTTTTTAAGTAATTATCTCTATTGTGCTTAAACATTTTTATTGCCTCCTATATGTTTTCAATTTGCTTAAGTATTTCTTGATTGATGTTTTCAATTTCTTTTTTAGCATGACTAGATGAGTTTGCTTTCATGCTGTAGTATATTTTAAGTTTAGGTTCGGTACCACTTGGCCTTAATACAATCCAAAAATCTTTAAAGAAATATTTTAATACATTGGATTTTGGTAGTTTTACAACTGGCTTGATCTCATAAATTTGTGTTTGGTAGTCATTAAGTTGATAGATTGGATATTTTTTAAGGTTTAGACCATTTTCTCTATAATGATTCATTATTTTAGCAATCTTTTTAACCCCTTCAAGCCCTTTTAAACTAATATTTTCAGTATATTCATGATAATATCCGTATTGATCATAAATTTGATTTAAATAATCAAAAAGTGTCATTTGCTTTTCTTTAAAGAAACAAGCCATTTCTGATAGTAAGTAAACTGCTTGAACAGCGTCTTTATCTCTTACAAACGAAGAAACTAAACTACCATAGGATTCCTCACAACCAAAAGTGTAGGTATATGTATTTTTGGTGAGTTCTATTTGCTCTCCAATATATTTAAATCCTGTTAAGGTAGTAATAAATGTTTGATCATATGATTCTGCAATATCTTTTAGAAGATCTGTTGTTACAATGGTACTAAAAACGCAGCCTTTTTGTAAGGGCGTACCTTTTAATCTCCCTTGTTCTAAAATATAGTGTAGCATCATCGAGGCAGTTTGATGACCGTTGATTAAATGATACGTATTATCATGCCACACTGCAATCCCTAATCTATCCGCGTCCGGATCGGTTAGTAAAATGATGTCCGCATGAATGGTAGTGGCATATTCTATCACTTTTTCATATGCCTTTGCCTCTTCTGGGTTTGATGATTCTGTTTGAGAAAAGTTAGGGTCAATCGTCATTTGTGATTCATAGACATATACATCAAATCCTTGTTCTTTTAAAAATTTAGGAATGACTTCCCCTCCTGTCCCATGTAGTGGAGAATAAACGATTTTAGCTGTTTTATAGCCATCGTTGATTTGATTTTTGCTCACCTCATTTAAATAGATTGAATCAAAACTTTCATCTATCCAATGAATAAGGTCATTTTCTTTCGTTTTTATGTCAAAAATATTTTCAATCTTATTTATAAAGTCTATGACTTCTTCGGCTTCTTTTTCATTAAGTTGAGCACCGGTGTGATTATAGACTTTATATCCATTATATTCTTTTGGATTATGTGAAGCAGTAATCATGATACCCGCTTCTGCATTAAAATGCCTAACCGCATATGATAACATAGGCGTTGGCCTTAGTCTTTTAAATATATAACTTTTTATGTTATTTTGAGCTAAAACTTTGGCCGCTTCTAATGCGTATGCTTGAGAATTATGTCTGTTATCATAAGATATAGCAACACCTTTTTCTCCTTTATTATGGTAAAGCAAGTAATTGGCAAGTCCTTGTGTAACTTTTCTTATGGTATATAAATTAATTCGATTGGTTCCAGGTCCCATCAATCCCCTTAGACCGCCTGTACCAAATTCTAGTTCTTTATAAAAACATTCTTCTATTTCTGATTCTGTAAGTTGGGTTAACTTAAGTTTCATCTCTTTATCTAATGTCTTTTCATTTAACCATGCTTTATATCTTTCTATGTGTAACACGCTTATCACCTCTTGCTTACATTATACGCTATTTTAAGATAAAAAATAACCCCTTAGGGGGGTTATTAAGTTAATTATTTCTAAGATAGATATTTAGTAATCCTTTTAAGACAAGTCTTGGCTCTCTGATCATCGGTGTTTTGCATAAATCTTGGATAACAATCGAAAGACCACCTGTTAAGATGACATCAAATGTTTCATTAACCTCATCTTTAATTCTTTCTACTAAACCATCGATTAATGCAGCCGTTCCGTATGTAAGACCTGATTGCATACATTGAATGGTGTTGGTTCCTAAAACTTTAGGTGGTGTAATGATATCAATATCAGGCAGTAATGCCGTATTTCCGATAAGTGCTTGTCTAGATACTTGAATACCTGTTGAAATAATGACTCCTTTAATGGTTTTATTTTTAACGTAAATAAATTTATTGGCTGTACCTAGATCAATAATCAAAGTTGGTTTATCGGTATGTTCAATAGCCGCTGCATCACAAATTAAGTCTCCACCGACTTCTTTAGGATGATCTGTTTTAATATTAACACCTGTTTTTATACCCGGACCTACAATAAGTGGCGCTTTTTTAAAATATTTATGCCCAATTTTTTTAAATGCTTCTGTGACTCTTGGGACAACACTTGAAACTGCTAGGTCAGTAATTTGAGTGATATCAAAAAAACTTTTTAGTGTTGCATAATATTCATCTGGTGTTTTTTCTATTTCAGTATTCATTCGGTAAGTATCTATAATGTTTTTTCCATCTGAAATCCCCATGTAAATACTTGTATTTCCTATATCTAATAACAATATCATATCATCACATACTTTCTTTTACTTCTTTTAAAGCTAAAAATATAGGTGTACCTATAAAGACAGCTACTAAACTTTCAATAAGTCCGTTTGCCATCGCAATAGCGTATAAAATGGATGCTACACTTTGATCTCCACCAAAGGTTTGTAGGAAAGCATCTGGGTTGAATAACGCAACTGCACCTATAACAAGGGCTGTATGAATGAGTGTAGATAAGATGAGAATAGACGGGATGGCAACCCCTTCTTCTTTTTGCTTTTTAATATAAATAACGTAGATAACGATAATCAGTATCGTAATCACTATGATGATTGGTGTTGTAATGGTTGTGATTTTTTGATAATCATTATTTGCTTTTTCTAGCAATCCAGGTAGTTTTTCCTCTAGTTCAATGATTAATGTTTGATTTCCTGCTTCATCTTCTTTTTTAAGAACACTTATCTCTGATAAGGTTTTGTTATAATCATTTAAGGTCGCGTTTTTAACAATCGCATTGGTCCCAAAGTATAATGCAACACTAGTGACTAATGAAACAGTAATCATCAACGCTATTTTACCGTATTTTAACTTAGTAATTTTAACGAAGCTAACAGCAATATAGTGTGCTGCTAGTGCAAATAACATCCTAGGTAAAACAGAAATCCATGGATAGATAAAAGCCATATCAAATGGTGTTCTTGCATACATTAATGCTGCAAAAAGTGATCCTAGTCCAAAGAAGAACCCTAAGATGATGCTTCCTTTAAAGCCTAGTAACATCACACCTATTAAAACTGGTATGTGTACTAAAGTGACGCTAACCCCTGGCATTAAAGTAATGTAACCCAGTTGTGGTATTAAAGACATTAAAAGTATGATAGCACTAAAAATTGCTGTTATGACCATGTCATACGTTTTTCTTTTTTTCATTTTTTTCTCCTTTTTAGGCCTTATAGGTCCCATAAGTGATTTTATTATACTACTATCTATAAAAAAAATCAATGAAAAAGCGTTTTATCTTTTCCATTTACGATAATGTTTATTGTTTTTTAATTCATGGCCTATGGTCGTTATTTCTCCATGTCCAGGACATACAATTGTGTCTTTTGAAAATCTTTTCATAATCATTAAAACACTGTTTTTAAGTTCAAATAGGTTCCCTGAGTATTTTTCATATGAACCTACATTTTCTTTTAAAAGTGTGTCTCCTGTAAAAAGATAATCTTGGTAAGAAAACACCATGCTTCCCTTGGTGTGTCCAGGTGTTGAAAGACAAATAATTTTTTGGTCTGCTAAATTAATTTCATCTTGATCTTTTAAAATTTTTAAGTTTAAATCACTTTTTTTATATTCTCGCTTTTTATGATAATAACCGTTATATTTATCTTCAAAAAGCAGGTGAGCATCATGGTGATGAATATAAATAGGCACATCATAATAATGAATCATACTTAAGTGCTTAAAATGAGCGTGGGTAATTAAAATACCTATAAGTTCTCTTTGTTCTAAATAGTCTTCTATTTGCTCGATGTTATTTGGTGGGTCTATTAACATACACTGATTAAAACGACAAATTAAATAACCTTGGGCTAAGGTTTGACTTTCAATGATTTTCATCTTTATATAGAAAAAAAACTATTCAATGAATAGCTTATTTCTTTTCTCTATGTAGTGTGTGTTTGCGATCACGTGGACAATATTTAGAAAATTCTAAGCGGTCTGGTGTTGCTTTTTTATTTTTATCTGTATGATAGTTTTCTTCGCCACATTCTGTACATACTAATTTAACTAATTCGCGCATGTGTATAATCCCTCCAAACTTACTTTATAAGTATATCAAATTATTTTAAAAATATCAAACATTTTTATGGTGTTTCATACAATGATATTTCATAATCACATATTTCACTGTAAAACTCCTTTTCGTGCGAGACTAAAATGAGTGTTCCAGGGTAGTTAATCAATGCTTCTTTGAGTGCTTCTTTGGCATTAACATCTAAGTGATTGGTTGGTTCATCTAAGATCAGTACGTTACTTTTTGTTTTTTCTAATAACGCAAATCTAAGCTTGGTTTTCTCTCCACCTGATAGAGTTTTAACTTCTCTATGCGAAAGTTCATAATCAATGCCATAATGAGCTAATAAAGAAAGAATTTGTTTTTTATCATAGGTTGGATATTGATTTGAAACATGTTCAAATGGTGTATATTTTTCTTCTAAATGACTTTCTTGTTCAAAATATAAAATATCTGACGTATCGATAAAACGGTAGGTTCCATTGATTTTTGGAATTAAATTTAAAATGGTTTTTAAAAGGGTTGATTTTCCAATGCCATTTTTACCTGTAATAACTACTTTTTCTTCTTTTCTGATGATTAAGTCAAGCGGCGCTATTAAAGGATTATTATCATAACCAATTTCAAGATTTTCTATTTTTAAAACCTCTAATCCGGTTGGTTTTGAAAAGTCAAATTTAAACTTAAGTTGTTTATTGGTTTGTGGTTTAATGATTCTTGGTAATTTTTCTAACATTTTTCTTCTACTTTGAGCTCTTTTGGTTGTAGATGCTCGTGTGATATTTTTTTCTATGAATTGTTCTGTTTTATCGATATATTTTTGTTGGTTTTCATAGGCTTTTATTTGTTGATTATATCTAAGTTCTTTTTCCTTTAAGTAGTAAGCATAATTTCCTTTATAACGTGTGATTTTAGCATGTTCAACCGCAAACACTGTTTGTGCAATGTTGCTTAAAAATTGTTCGTCATGAGAAACAACGATGAAAGTTTTTTGATAACTGTTTAAAAATTTTTCTAACCATTCAATATGCTTAACATCTAAAAAGTTAGTGGGTTCATCTAATAATAAAACATCGGCTTCTTCTAATAAAAGTTTACCTAAAATGAGTTTTGCTCTCATACCACCTGAAAGTTCCTCGATTTTATAAGATAAAATTTCTTCTCCTAATCCTAGACCATTAAGAATATTGCCTACTTGGGAAGCAATAGCATAAAAATTTTGTTTTTCTAATTCTTCTGAAATGCTATCTGCATAATGAAGTAACCTTTCTACTAAAACTAAATCTGTTTCAACAGCAATTTTTTCATATAGTTTAAGTTGTTCTTGTTCTTTTTCAAATAGTGGTAAGAAAACATCGTATATATATGTTTTAACCAGCATTTTAGGATCTAAGGTTGCATATTGGTCTAAATAGCCTATTTTAATATTGTTTTGCCAATTGATGGTTCCAGAATCAGGGAGAATATCTTTATTTAAAAGTTTTAATAGAGTTGATTTTCCTGTACCATTAGAACCGACTAACACAGCATGTTCACCTAAAAAAAGACGCATATCTGCATCTTGATATATTGGGTCTAACTGGTATTTAAAATGTAGTCCTTTAACTTCTAGTAAGCTCATTTTGACAATCCTTTTGTGTTTGTTTTAATGTTTTTTCTAATTCAGTGTGTTTAATGATCTTCATGTTCCAAAACGGGACATCAGGAGATACAAATTCTAATTCATTTTCATTACGCCATCTTTTAATTTGTCCATTAAAAGGGTAAATGACAACTATTTTCTTTTGTTTTTTTGAGGCAAATTGTGTTTGATCAACTCTTTTTAGGCTGCTGAAATTATTAATTTCCCAAATGGTTGGGCTATTAAAAATAATTTCTCCCATATTTGAAACCTTCCATAAAAGAAGGTGGTATGTTTCTCCATTGAGATTGTATTCATAGTTCTTTTTTTTCTGTTTTTTTAAGTCACCATATTTTTCTAAAATCAATGTAATTTGAGTTACTCTTTTTTTGTCTATCCTTTTGATGATCAAAAAAAGTAGAAAAATGAGTAAAAACAAGGTGATACTTATCGATAAGATGATATATTTTAACGGCATCTTCTCACAACCTTTTATTTATTACTCATATTGTATCATGATTTATCTGTTTTTTATATTATGCTGGTTGTTTTTCTTTTCAATTTGATTTTTAAAAATGACCAGGATTGCTGTAAATAGTAAAATAATTGGTAATAAAATAACTAAACAGAAAAATAATACTGACCCTAAAGATGATCCTTCTAACGTCGGATTTAAAAAATCATATGGATACCACTTAATGACTGGTCCTAAAATAACAAAATAAAGAAAATATAAAAGTGGATGGATGAGTGGAACCCACATGTTTTTTAAAGGTATTGGTTTTTTTACGAGTAAATAATAAAAGATAGGGTATAAAAGTGGTGTAATTGTATGTACTAAATGACCGCTAAAACTGATGTTTGTAAATGAACTGATGCCATTAACAATTAAATGATAAATAATACCTGTCATCAAAATATCTACTAACGCAACTAATGCTAGATATTTAAAATAACTTTTATCTTTTATCTTTGTAAATGATAAAGCTAAGACGATTGTAACAATGATATTACTTTGATTTGTAAAATATGCAATCATGTCTAGTGGTTTATTTTCTTGTATAGAAGTTATAAAGTTTAATAAGACACCGAGAAATGCAAAAATAAATATGATGCCTGTGATAAGATTTTGTGATAATTTGTTTTCTCTTAATGTTTTAAGGGTTTGTGTGTTTGTCATTTATTTTCTTGTATACTCTATTCATGATTATAGTAGTTAAAGTGAGTATACATTCCTTTCTTTATATTTTATACTATAATCTATTTATGGTACTGTGGATTTGGTTCATTTTTTTGTAGCTTTGACTACCCTAAGGAGACTCTTACCACAGGCCTATTTTTTAACTAGCAATAAGTTATTTAGCGCCAGACGCTCGATCACAAGAATATGGAAAATAGGATCTCGTGTGCAAACAGCAGTGCCAAATAAATTAAAGGGGTGATTCATTATGTATCTAGTCGGTATTGATATCGCTAAATACAACCACCAGTGTT
>JAAYQV010000113.1 GCA_012519065.1 Phytoplasma sp. | reverse complement strand
TCTCTCCTTTATATTATCCCTTAATTCCACTTCTTGATACACCGCTCATAATATATTTTCTAAAGAAAATAAAGAGTAATAGAAGTGGTAAGGTTACAATAACTGTTGCTGCCATTTGCAAGTGCTGTTGGGTCATGCCCGTCCCAGCATCTGTAAAGGCATCTCTTAAACCGTTGGTAATTAATTTTTCGCTTCCCCCTGCAACTAAGTTAGGCCATACATATGAATTCCATGCCCCCATTAGTTTTAAGATAACGATTGTAATAATACTTGATTTTGCCATTGGAACCATAACTTTCCATAAATATTTCCAGTCACTTGTTCCATCAACTTTTGCTGCATAATATAATTCGTTTGGAATTTGTTTAAATGTGTTTCTTAATAAATATACGTGGAATATACTAACTAAAAACGGAATGACCATCGCGTAGTATGGACCAAAAGGAACTTTAGATCCGCTTCCTGTATTAACCCATCCAAAGTTGGACACTGTAATATAGTTGGTTAAAACCATCATTTCACCAGGAATCATCATAGTAGCTAGTAAGATCATGAAGATAACTTCTCTACCTTTAAAGTTTAATCTTGATAACGCAAAAGCTAATGCGATAGATAAGAATGTTCCTATAAAGGTTGATGCTCCAGACACAATTAATGTGTTTAAGATATATCTTCCTAAATCCACTTCTTTAAATACATCTACATAATTACTCCATCTTAATGATTCTGGGAATAAAGTTGGTGTAGATCTCATAATTTCTTCTAATGACTTTAATGATGTTGCTAACATCCAATAAAATGGAATGATCATCAATAACGCCATAACTCCAAGGAACGTATAAACCCCTGCTTTGCTTGCTGCTTTAGCAATTTTTTGAGAGGTTAATTGTTCTTCGATTGTTTTAGTCTTTTTAACTTGTTCTTTCAATTTAAATTACCTCCCGTGATTAATAATGAACTCGTTTTTTACCTAAATAATAATTTATTCCGGTAAATACCATTATTATCGCAAATAATATAACTGCTGCCGCTGCTCCAAGTGAGTATGAGTCTCTTGTTGTTTCAGCTAATTGATGATAAACATATCCAACAACCGTTTGGATTTGCCAGGTTGTTTCCCAGTTACTTCCAAAGACCCCAACAACAGAATCATATGTTTTAAATGCACCAATAAATGATGTAATTAAAATATAAGATATGATTGGTGATAATAAAGGAACAGTGATTTTTCTAAATACTCTTCCTTTTGATGTTGAATCTATTTTTGCTGCATCATAATATTGTTTACTAATGTTTTGAAGGCCACCAATAAAGACTAATATCTTAAAGGCCAGTCCATTCCATATGGTATAAAATTGGAGAACAAACATTCTACTACCGTAAGATGCTGTCATACCATTCCATGTATTGTTAACCCAGTTCCTTGGGGATAGACCAATCCAACTAAGCATCTCATTGATAAGTCCGTTTTGCACGTTAAACATAACTGCAAATACCATCCCAATAGCAATCGTATTGGTTACATATGGCATAAAGAATATGGTTTGAAATACTTTTTGTAGTGGTTTAATAGAGTTTAACCCGACTGCGATAAATAAAGCTAACATTGTGGACACCGGTACAGATACAAACACTAAAATTAATGTGTTTTTTAATGTGGTTTGAAACTGATTATGCGAAAGCACTTTTCTATAACTTTCAAACGTTAAATTAAACGAGAAAGCATCTTGCCACTTGTTGTATCCGTTGTCAAATGAAATTAGAATGGTTTTAAATAGCGGATAGAATGTAAATAATCCTAGTAACGCTAATGGAATAATCATATATAACCATGCGTGATAATCTTTTTTACGTTCTAGCATTTTTAAAACACCCTCTCTCCAGTCTCCTTGTCAAATACATAACATTTTTCACGTTTAATATTGAATTTAACTTCACTTGGATTTAGATTTTTAGCCTCTTGTAAAATGATTCTAAATGTTCCATTTAATGATTCTGGGTGATGTGCAACTAAAGCTAAGTCTCTACCAATGTTTTCAATGAAATCATATTCTATTTTCAATTTACCACTAATATCTGGTTCATATCCTTCAGGACGAATTGCGATATATACTTCGCCATCTTTTCCTTCTAAGTCTTTTGAGCTGAATATAGTAGTTTTACCAATTTTTAATTTATTGGATTTTACAGTTCCGTTATAAACTGCAATTGGTGGCGTTCCTAAGAATTTTGCAACAAATAAGTTTTCTGGTTCTTCGTATACTGCCTGTGGTTCACCAATTTGTTGAACAACACCTTTTTCCATTAAGACGATTTCATCACTGATACTCATTGCCTCTTCTTGGTCATGGGTAACAAATATTGTGGTAATACCTGTTTCTTTTTGAATTCTCTTAATTTCTTCTCTGGTTTGAAGTCTTAAGCGAGCATCTAGATTGGATAGTGGCTCATCTAGTAATAAAACTCTTGGTTTCTTAACTAAAGCTCTTGCAATAGCAACCCTTTGTTGTTGACCCCCAGATAATTGTCCTGGCTTTTTGTCTAATTGATCTTCAATACCAACTAGTTTTGCCATTTCTTCAGTTAATTGTTTCGCCTCTTCTTTAGGCACCTTTAAGTTCTCTAACGGGAACATAATGTTTTGTCTAATCGTCATGTGTGGATATAACGCATAGTTTTGGAATACTAATCCAATACCTCTTTTTTCAGGTGCAAGATCTGTAACGTCATCTTCTCCAAAGAAGATTTTTCCCTCAGTCGGATTTAATAATCCTGCAATCATGTATAGTGTTGTTGATTTCCCGCAGCCAGATGGTCCTAGTAATCCAACTAATTTCCCTGATGGAATAGTTAGTGTCATGTGGTCTACCGCACGGGTTTCTGATTTAGATTTTGCATCTGTAAATATTTTGGTTAAACCTTCTAGTTTAATTTCCATATACTCATAACTCCTTCATTTTTGTTGTTTTTTTTGTAATTCAAACAAAAAAATCGCATATCCACTCTTATGCGATTTTGATATTGTAAAAAGGAACGACAACCACGTCTTTTATATTATCGGTGATAGAATTGCAATTTACTATTGTAAAATTCATGTCTATTCCTCCAACTACTATATCCATATTATACGTTATTTTATCTATATTTTCAAGAAAATAAGATATTAAACAAGGCTAAAATGGACTTTTTTTGAAAACCTTTTCCTTTATTTAATTGTAAGCGTTTTTATCTAGGGACTATATTATATTGTGCTTTTGTTTTTTTGTCAAATCTTATGTTTTTTTATCAAATATGTCGTGGCGTTCTTGGGAAGGCGATAACATCTCTAATGTTTTCAACGCCTGTTAAATACATAATTAAGCGTTCAAAACCTAAACCAAATCCTGAATGAACACAGCTTCCGTATCTACGTAAATCTAAATACCATTCTAAATCTTCTGTTGGTACCT
>JAAYQV010000112.1 GCA_012519065.1 Phytoplasma sp. | reverse complement strand
TGACTACAAACCAAGCAGTATTAGATTACAACGCAGTTAACTCAAATGTTATTACAAGCACTAACTTTGCTAAAGTAGGATCAGCAGACGTTTTAGCTAAAGGTACATTAAATACAGCTGCAGCAGATGTTGCAGAATTAGGAGAATTACTAAGCGGCATGACTGAGGCAGGCGAAGGCTACACTAAATATGCTAAAGTAACTGTTAACGTATGGATTGAAGGTTGGGACCAAGAAGCATATAACGCTATTTTAAACGGTAAAGTTAACATCGACTTTTCATTTAAAGCTAAATAAGTATTAACACAAACATTTAAGATCAAAGGAAGCCATCAAATGGCTTCCTTAAACCTTAATTGAAAAAAGTCATAAAATCAAAAAGGAGAAAATAATGAAAACATTAAAATACATTGGAAATACAATATTTTATCTAATCATTTTGCTTTTATTAGTTTTTTCAATCACAAACATCACCGTCAAAAAAGAAGATGATATTCCTGCTATATTCAATAGAGGCTTTGTTTCAGTTTTAACAGACTCAATGAACGGAAATCATCAAGAACATAAAGTTCATTCATTTAAAAAAGATGCGTTAGTCTTTGTGAAAACCTTAAATCAAAAAGAAAAAGAAAACTTAAAAATAGGAGACGTTATCGTCTTTTACGGACAATTAAGTATTGATGATCCTACACAAAAAGCCTTCATCATTCACCGTATCGTCTATATCGATCCAATCAAAAAAACAGTATATACCCAAGGGGATAAAGTCAACCAAGAAAACCCTTTTGACATTAATCAAACAAACAATAGTCAATATGAAGTCAATTACTTAAAAGATATCAAAGCTATTGCTACCTCAACTATCCCAAAAGTAGGAGGCACCATCACCTACTTAAGAACATCTTTAGGTTTTGCTTTATGGATTTTAATACCATTGCTTTTATTTATCATCATTGAAGTCATCATCTTAGTTAGAAGAATCTTACAAAAAAACAAAGAACAATTAACCACTAAATACGAAGTAGAAAAAGAACTACTTAAACAACAACTCCTAGAAGAGTTAAAAAAAGAACAAAATGAAAAATAAAAAGGTGAAACTATGAAGGAATTTGCTCGCTGGTACATAGAATTTCTTAAAACAATTGGAGATTATATCGCACAATTTTTTATAGGAATTTATAATTTCCTTATTAATATATTCTACACACATCCAAAAGAATACTTTAATTCCTTTGTAGATGCCTCTGCAAAATTCCAAGTATTTGATTGGCTAGCTGCAGTTGTTATTTTACTCATCAACATCATCTTCATTGGTGCACTATTATACCTTTTATATCAATATCTAAAAAAATACATTAGATTCACTAGAAAAGAAATTGATAAAGAATCATTAATCAACGAAATTAGTGCATTAAACCGCTCTTTAATCGAAGTAACCAATGAAAAAAACACCATCTTAGCCTTAAAATCAGAAGATCTAGGTTTAGGATCCATAGGCTTTAACACAACTACAAACATAGAACCAAACCAAGCACTTAAAACAGAGGCTCTAGAAGAAAAGAAAAATCAAGACTCACGATTTGTCAAACTCATTGATGTAGATGAAACTTATCAATACACCATTTTACAAACCCACATGCATGAAAGTGATGAAATCAATTTAAATCAACTAGTTAAAAGATTCATCAACTTTTCGGCATCGCAATTAAAACTATATTACACACCTGAAACTGTTGCTGCCTTCTTTTCAGGTATGGCAGCCTCTAAAACCATGATCCTAGAAGGAATCTCAGGAACCGGAAAAACCTCATTACCATATGCGATGGGCAAATTTTTTAACAATGATGCAAACATCATCTCAGTTCAACCCTCATGGAGAGATAGAGCAGAGATGATAGGTTATCTCAATGAATTTACCAAACGCTTTAATGAAACAGATTTCCTTAAAGCCATTTATGAAACCACCTATCGTACCGATATTAACCTAATTATCCTAGATGAAATGAACCTAGCCAGAGTAGAATACTATTTTGCTGAATTCCTATCTATCATGGAATTACCTGATCCAAAAGAATGGCTCATAGACATCACTCCAGACCAAATACCTGGAGACCCAATTCATTTAAGAAACGGAAAACTCTTATTACCACAAAACGTATGGTTCATAGGAACATCCAATAAAGATGACTCAACCTTTACCATCACCGATAAAGTATATGATAGAGCTTCATCTATTGAAATGAATAAAAAAGCAGAATACATCGATGCCCAAATGACCAGCGGTGTTCAAATGACTTATGAATATTTAGATACACTATTTAAACAAGCAGAAAAAGAACATGCCTTAAGCTTAAAAACCATCGATGATTTA
>JAAYQV010000003.1 GCA_012519065.1 Phytoplasma sp. | reverse complement strand
GTGAGTTGTTTGTTTTTCACAGCAAGTGTGTCATTATAATAAGCATTTTGAATGATGCCTTGTTGATCTGAAATCAATCCTGCTACATAGTGATTTCCATCAATTGATCCACTACTAAAAATATGAGATATGTCTCCTTGGTTTTGAGCAACAAATCCTGAAACATATCTGTTACCTAAAACATTCATCGTTGCATAACTGTTTGTGATGGTTGCTTGGTTTTGGGCAACAAACCCTGAAACATAATCGTTTCCTATGACGCTTCCGTGAGCGAAACTAAGAGTGATTTCAGTATTTGAACCTGTTTTACCAATGAACCCTGAAACGTAGTTGATACCTTCTATATCACCTGAGAAATAGGTTGTTGAAATGGTTGCGTTGTCTACATGACCAATAACGCCACCAACATAATTATTGGCTTTTACCGTTCCATTGGTGCTGATATTCTCGTGATTATTCTCACTATATCCTGCAAGTAA
Source organism: Phytoplasma sp. (assembly GCA_012519065.1). GTDB lineage: Bacteria > Bacillota_I > Bacilli_A > Acholeplasmatales > Acholeplasmataceae > Alteracholeplasma. The sequence continues at coordinate 3,413 of JAAYQV010000003.1, read as the reverse complement.
TCCAACATAATCATTGGCAGAAATGCTTCCTTTGATGATGATATTAGAAATGATTCCTTGATTGTATCCTACCAGTAAGCCTGCATAGTTTCCTGCGGTTACTGTTCCATTGATAATGATGTTTTTAAGTTCTGATGACATACCTGTATATCCAAATAAACCTACATAATCATTTTGTGTATGGATATCTAGTTTGATGGTTTGATCGTTTCCGTCAAAACTTCCTTTAAACGGATTATTTTTTGTCCCCATCGGTACATATACATTTTTGATGTCTGTAAAATCAATGGATGCTTTGTCATATACTTTAAAATACATATTTTCTGTATCTAACCCTTGAGTGATCACAATACCTAAAGCTCTTAAATCATAGGCGCTGTGAATCATGTATGGTTCTAATTGTGTACCTTTTCCAAATAAAAGCGGGTTAATAACTGAATTTATAGAATCGTTCTTAACACTTTGTTTTTCATGTTGATAAAAAACATCTAGTTGTGGTAGATAAGATATAAACTCACTACTTTGTTTTAAGACATAGCGGGTTAAGTCGAGTGTATGTCCAAAGGATAAATCCCCGGTCATTTGATTTTTATAGATGCTTTTCACACCTTCTTTGGTTAGATTACCTAAAGATTTGGTAGCTTTATTTAATCCATTTGGATTAGAGGTTATATAAAGATTAGATTCAATGATGTCATAAGATGATTCGATGTTAGAAAAGCTTTCTACTCTTCCTGCGATACCACCTAAATAATTTTTTCCTAAAATTTGACCATAACTATATGTATTAGATAAGTTACCTGCTAAATATCCCACAATACCTCCGGTTTCAGTCCAACTGTTGTTTTTTCCAAGTGAAGTAACGTTTCCAGTATTGTATGAATAAGTAATTTCTTTGTTTCTTATAAGACCTCCGGTAATACCGCCGGCATATCTATCGTTTGCGGTAATATTTCCGGAATTAAAGGTGTTATAAATATTTCCATCGCTATACCCAGAAATACCACCTACATAGTCTAGTCCTGTAATATTTGCCATATTATAGCTATCTTTAATGGTTCCGTAGTTTCTTCCTGCAATACCACCTACAAATCGGCTGGCATTGATATTTCCTTTAACACCGATGTTTGATACATGCCCTTTAGTGCCTATAACACCAAAAATACCTTGATAATTTTCGTTTTTATCTAGGTCTAGATTAAAGACAATACCGTTACCATTGAAGTTTCCTTCAAATCGATATGAGTTATCCCCAACTGGTATGTATCCATTTTCTAATTGATTTAAATCGATGAGTGACACGTCTTTTGCAACTTCAAAATAGATACCTAATAACGTGTATCTTGCTTTGGTCATTTGTGATAAAGCTTCCATATCGTGTTCGTTTCTAATGATGTATGGATTTTCTTTGCTTCCATCACCTTCATTGAATTTGCTAACAGTAACGCTTTCTCTTGATCTATCTTTAATGCTTGAATATGGGTTTTTACTAAATGCTTCTAATTGCGGATAGTAGGCATAAAATCCAGTGGATGTTTCATAATACCAAGCGGCTTCTGAGAATAAATCTTGTCTTGAATATAGTTTATTTGAAGTCAAACCAGTAATGTTTGTAGTACTTGGTTTATTTGAAATGGCACGATATGGTTTTTTTAAAGTATCGTGTTTGCTCACATCAATTTTTGATTCGTTATAGTATATGTTTTCTTCAGATCCTTCAGAATAACCTATGAGTCCTCCAAGATTGGTTTTTCCAAATACTTCTGAGGATGAATATGCATCTTTGATGCTACCTGAATTGATACCAACAAGACTTCCAATATTCATAGATCCTATAATTGTTCCGATGTAATATGATGAGCTTATAGAACCATAATTTTGTCCAACCAATCCACCTAAAATATTATCCCCATTAATATGGGTTGTACTATAAACATTTTGGATGGTTCCATGGTTTATCCCTGCAATACTTCCTATATGGTTTTGAGCATTTATGTTTCCTGAGGTTGATAAGTTTTTAACAACTCCTGAAACACCAATAGATCCAAATAATCCTTGGTTGTTTGATTGAATGTTGATGTTTAAAATAAAGTTTGTTCCTGTCCCATCAAAGATTCCTTCAAACGGATGATTTTCATCACCAATACTGATATATGGTTTACCGTAGGTTAAATCAATACTTGAAATATCTTCTTTAACTTTAAAATGAGTTCCTAAAAAACTATTACCTTTTTGAACTAAGTTAGATAAGTGATCCATATCATCTTTATTCACAATAATGTATGGACTAGTTTGTGTTCCTTGTCCTACAAAGACAAAGCTTGTAACTGAGGTTAAAGAATCTGCTTTGACATAATCATTATAATGTTGTGTAAACACTTTAAGTTGTGGATAATAGGTTTCTATTTCTTGAGTTGCTAAAAAGGTCCATTCTTCTGGATTTAGTTTTGTATTGGCAGCTGCATTAAGTCCGGTAAGTTCATTTTTATATAGTTTCCTAACGTCTTCTGAGTCTAGTTTATTACCGATAGCTGAGGTTGGTGTTTTATAACCATTTTTTAATATTTCTGCATCGATGATCGAACGATCATAATAACTGTTTTCCTCATAAGTAATGCCGCTGACACCACCTATGATTCCCCCAATATAATTATTTGTTTTCGAAAGAATGACACCTGCACTATAACTGTTAGATAGGATAGTGTTTGTATATGAGGCACCTATGATCCCACCTATCCAAGAGTTTCCACTTGAAATGGTTGCGTTGATGTTTCCACTATTATAAACATTTGAAATATTCATTTGATTATTAGCATATCCAATAATACCCGCGATGACTTGTGTTCCTGTAATATTTCCGTGGTTAAAGACATTTTTAATGGTTGATTTTTCACCAAAGCCGATGATTCCACCGATGTCTCTAGATGTAGCATCCACATTTGCCATATTATATGAGGTTGTTAGTTGAGTGTTTTGTATATATCCAATAAGTCCACCAATGTATTGGCGTCCTTTGATAGTTGCATGATTTGAGACATTTAGGATAACCGCTCCATTTGCGTGTCCCGCTAAAGCCCCTACTCTGTCTCTTCCCGTAACATTTCCTTTAAGATGAATATTTTTAATTTCTGATTCTAATCCTAAATATCCAAATAGCCCAACATAATCTAGTGTTGCCCTATCTAATGAAAGGATGATTGTGACATCATTACCATCAAATCCACCTCTAAATGGATTGGTACTAGATGGACCAATTGGTTTGAAATTTAATGTTTCATCTGTTAAATCTAACTCTTTAACACCATCTATTACTTTAAAGTAAATACCTAAAAGATTGTTGGTTTGCGCGATATCAGATAAAGCTTTCATATCTTCTTTGTTGGTAATTAGATATGGATTATTTTTAGTTCCTG
>JAAYQV010000111.1 GCA_012519065.1 Phytoplasma sp. | reverse complement strand
ACCCACAAGGATGGGAATTAGAAACCATTCAAGCAGCAACAGGGATTAAAATTCCGCAAGGAAAAATAACGGCAGAATATGGGGTCTTAAACTTTAATGTCTCAACACTGGTTGGATTATACCGAGCAGTTAAAAAAAGATCGCCTGTTTTAGAAAGATTTTTTACCATCAGTGGCAATGGTATTCATAACAAAAACTTTAGAGTCAGAATAGGGACATCTATTTTAGATTTAATCGAGCTAGCTGGAGGATTCAAAGACTTAGAGATACCAAAAACCTTAATCCTAGGTGGACCTATGATGGGCGTTAGTATGGACTCACAAGATATGGTTATTACACATACTGTAACAAGTTTGATTGTAAATAACGAAGTTTCTAGAGAAGAAGAACCGTGTATCCATTGTGCTTCATGTGTGTATTCTTGTCCGGTAAAAATTCAACCGGTTCAAATTATGAATGCTTTTAAAAGGCAAGATTTAGATTTTTTACACGATTTAGCCGTGAATAAATGTATTGAATGCGGACTTTGTTCTTATGTGTGCCCTTCTAAAATTCATTTAACAGATTATATGAGAAAAGGGAAATCCTTATTAAAAGAAGGAGGCAGATGATATGCAGCATATAGATATTAAAGTTGAGACAAGTCCTTATATTAGAAAAGATACAAGCACTAAAAGAATGATGATAGATGTATTAATTGCTTTAACGCCAGTTGTTTTCTTTTCTATCTACAAATTTGGATTAAGTGCACTTTTAAGAATGTTGGTATCTATCGTTAGTATGGTTGGTTTTGAAGTTTTATACATCATCTTATTTAAAAAGGTAGAACCAGAAAAAACGTATCAACAAACATGGATGAAAAGAATGAAGTCTTTAACAATTAACAACATTACCGCACCTATGGTCAGTGGACTTATCTTTTCATTATTATTACCAGATCAAGTATCATATTATGTCATTGTCATCGGATCTTTCTTTGGAATTATCGTTGGAAAAATGATTTTTGGTGGATTAGGGCATAATTTATTTAATCCAGCTGCTTTTGGGAGAGTTTTTGTCGGACTTTCTTTAACCGCCTTAATGGGGATAGGCGTTTATTCGCAAGTTGACGGTGTTTCTGGAGCAACTTCACTAGCCATTGGATTTCCAGAAGTTTTTGCAAGTTACTCACTTAAAGACATGTTTTTTGGAAACATCCCAGGAAGTTTAGGAGAAACCAGTTCTCTAGCCATTCTAATTGGTGGTATTTATTTATTAATTAGAAGATCAGCAGATTTTAGACCAGTAATAGCAACTTTACTTAGTTTTACAATTTTAATTATAATCGCCGGATTTATTCTTTATCCAAATGATGTGTTAAAATTCACTTTATATCACTTATTTACAGGTGGTTTATTATTCGGGGTATTCTTTATGGTCACAGACCCAGTCACATCACCAATTACTAGACCAGGACGCTTTATTTTTGGATTAATCATTGGTGCATTGATTTTTGCAATTAGAATGTTTGGGGCTTATCCAGAGGGGGTAGCGATGGCTATCTTGGTTGCTAACCTATTTGTGCCTCTCATTGATTATCCAAAATGGGCAACCAATCAATATACTAAAAAGTTTTTCATCGGATATGCCTTATCCTTTGTATGCATCATCCTTTTATCTGTATGGATGTTAGGAGGGTTCGGGCTATGAGTATACAAAAAAAATCATTACTGACATTAACTATTGTTTTTATAATCAGCGTTACTTTAGTTGTTATAAGCGGGATGTTGCTAACGCCATTGATTGATCAAAAAGAAAAAAGAGCTATCATCACAGAGGCAAAAACTATTTTTAATCAAGCAGATGATGTTTTCTTATATAAAACCAATAAAGATCCTAAAAGCATTGAAGTAAAAGCTTCTGTTTTAAAAGAAGAAACTAAAATTGGCTTTATCATTAAAGCAAAGAAAGATAATGAGTTTGGTCAAATTGAAGTTTTAATAGGCATTAAACCAGATGATAAAATTTCAGAAGTTAAAATCATCACTTTAAATCAAAGTATGTATCAAGAAGAAACTAAAAAAGCAGCAAGCGAATATAAAGGATTAGACATCACCAAATTAACAGATGCTAATAGTGGAGCAACTTCTGTGAGCATTCAAACATTAGATGATTTAATTAAAGATATGAGTCAAGCTTACCTAAACATAGAAAAAGAGCCTACCAAGCCATATGAGACGTGGTTTGGAAGTGATTATCAAATCGAAAGTCAAAACGAAAACATTACTCAAAATATCATTTTAAAAGAAGTGATTAAAGATCAAGGTTTTGTTTATACCATAGAAAAATCAGGGTATTATCATAACGGTGAAGGACAAATTAGAGTTGTTTTAATATTAGATGTTAACTATAAGATATTAGGCGTCCTACTACCAGAAGAACATTATGGTCACTCAAAAGGAAGTTTTTATACATCAGTTTTAGAATATGTAGAAACACTTGAAAATCAAGATTTAACGAGTTTCCCAGATGAGTTTTCAGGGGCATCTGAAGGCACAGGAAACTCAAGAAAACTTATCTTTGATATGATTAACTTAGTTAAGGAGGAAATTTTAAAATGAAAAGAGAAAACATTGTACTGACTATTTGCTTTGGTATTATGGTTTTAATTTCTACTTTACTTTTAGTTTTCCAACAGACATTAATTCCAACAACTAAGGTTGATAAGTTATTTAATCAAAAAGTGCAATTATCAGAAGAAGAATACATAAAATCTGGTAACATCATTTATAAACAAGAAGTAAAAAATATTTATGGTAAATCTATTTCAACATTATATATGACCTCGACTAAAAATAGTTTTGGAACCATTGAACTATTTATTGGTATAGACCATGAAAATAGAGTAAGAGTTATCGATAAAAAGATAGATCAAACATCATCTTATGTCAAACAAGTTAGAAATTATATTTTACAAAATTATCAAGATATTTATTATGAGAATATTCAATTCATTGATGGCGCAGCCGGGGGGACAACCATTAATGTTAGTAGAAAAACAATTAAAGACACTGTTTTTGAGGTCATAAATTATCATTTAGATCTTGAAGTGGAAGAAAAAGATTATATTTATGAGTTATTAAACGAAACTTATACAACCATAAGTTCAAAAGAAGAAAATAACATTTTCATCACCGAAGTTTCTGTTAAAGATCAAGTGTTAACTGTTTATAAGATTAAAGACCAAGGTGTTTACTTTGGCCAACAAGAAGGTAGTGTAACACTACTCATTGCAGTGGATGATCAAAATAAAGTAACTCACGTCTCCTTACCAGAAGATTTATATGAACACACGCTATCGTTGGGTCAAAATTCAACAGATTATGTCAATGGGCTTATAGGAAAACTCATCACAGATGAACTACCAATAGCAACAGGTTCAGGAGCAACCAATTCTATTGCCCTTATTAAAACTATGATTGAAAAAATTCAGGAGGTACACTATGAATAAAAATTTATTAAGGAATCAAATGTTTGCTATATTTTTTAGTATGCTTCCTGTTTTATTAATCTCTCAAACCTTTGAAAGAGGATTGATTTCAGCAGCGATCTTATTAGGTGTTTCTGTGATAACAACCGTTGTTGCTTATGTGTTAAAAGATTGGATTAAAGGAACTTACCGAGTATATGCTTATATTTTATTAGTAGCGGCTCAAATGACGATCATTGGACTATTTTTAAAAATAGCATTATCAAGTGGTCTTGAAAATGCAGGATTATTCTTATCATTATTTATCGTTAACGTAGTTATTATAGGTTATGCAGAATTAGTAGCAGATAAAGTGATAAGTATTAGAAAAAACTTTCTTATCGTCCTACAGTCAGCAGTCTTAATTGTTTTAATTTCTTTAGTAAGAGAAATTTTATCAACAGGAGCCATTACATTCATAAATTTATTTGAGTATAACCTTAGACTATTTAATGAAAAATACGCATTAACCATTTTTGGAGATATATCAGGGGGCCTCATTATTACAGGAATAGTGGCTGCAGTCGCATTTGCTATTTTAAGTAAAGGGGGCAAAGAAGAATGATTTTATCGTTTATAGCAGGTATTTTTAGTACATTATTATTCCAAAACGTTGTTACAACTTATACAGCAGGCGTTGACTTTGTGTTACAACAACCAACCAAAAGAGTTAAAGAAGCATTTATCTATGGAGTAATGGTTAGTGTATTATCGTTATTAATCTTTTTAATTAGTTATCCGTTAAACCAATTTTTATATATGTCTTATAACATAACTTATCTAATGTATATTAGTTTAGCTGTTATTATCATCATGATACACATTATAGGAGAACTTGTTTTAACCAAACTAAAAAAAGAAGCATTAAAAACTTTCTTTACAAAAGCACTGTTTAACTCAGCAGCTATCTTCATTGTAGTACTTAGCTTAGAACAAGCAACTTTCCTAGGTGCTTTGAGTCTAGTATTAGGATCAGGTCTTGGTGTTGCCTTAATGTTAATGATTTTATCAACCATTGAGCTGAAGCTAGAAAGTTCAAATGAAAGTTTAGTTATTAAAGGATTACCGATGATTTTAATTATTTTAGGAATGATCGGTATAGTGTTTAAAGGATTATCAGGTATATTTTAAAAAGTAGGTGTTTGTGATGATAAAAAAAATCAATTTAATTTTACTGTTTTTCATGGTTCTTATTTTAAGTTCATGTTCAAAATACGAAAGACTTAACCAAAATATTTTCACAATGGGAACAGTTGTTAATGTTAAGATAGATTATAAAAATAAAAACGAAGCAGAAAAACATTTTAAAGAGATTAAAAAGATCTTTGATTATTATCACGAGCTTGCAACAAATGAAGAAGCATCGGTCAATCAGTATAACAATGTTTATCAAATCAACTCAGAAATTAAAGAAGCAACAGAAGAACAAATCACCATTCAAGTGGAAAAAGAACTTTATGAAATGATTGAACTTGCTTTACAAATAGAAAAAGAAACGACCATTAATGGT
>JAAYQV010000110.1 GCA_012519065.1 Phytoplasma sp. | reverse complement strand
CATCTTTTGCTTTATAGCAATAAAAAAAGGCCTAAGGCCTTTAATTATTCGTCATACATATCTTCATAGTCGTCCATGATTTCGTTGTAATCATCTTCATCGTAATCATCAAACTCTATGTCATCATCACCATCATCTTCATCTGTTGTTACAAGTGGTAATTCAACTTCGATATATTCTTTTTCTTCTTTAATGTCTTCATCAAATTCTTCTTCGTCTTCTTCATCTTCTATGATTGCTTCTTCTTCATCTTCTAAATGGAATTCAGTAAAGTCAATTAAATCATCTTCTTCGACTTCTTCTGTTAAGTCTTCTGTTGTAAATGTTTCAACATCCCACAACTCTAAATTTCCTTCTTTTAATGTCCAGAGTCCATCTCCGCAGAAAACAAATTTAGCACTTAATGTAATATCTAAGTATAATTGTGATAGTTTTGCTACATCATTGGTGTCAATTTCTTTAATTAAAGCTACTTCATCTAATAAAGTATAAATAGAAGTTGGTTCTTTTTTCTCTTTAAGAATCTCTTCTGCAACATTTACTAAAGATAAATCTTTTAATCTTTCCTTATTCATTGTGACCTCCTAAAAACGCCTATATTGTATATTAAAGCAGTTTTTTTTGCAATAGTTTTGGTGTATTTAATCAAATAAATGCTCTTTTATGCTTTTTTTCTAATATTTTTGTCTGTTTTCTACTGCTTTATGCAATGTTTGCTCATCAGCATACTTTAAATCTGATCCTACAGGAAGTCCATATGCAAGTCTTGTTACTTCTACTTGATAGTCTTGTAAAATAGTTTTTATGTATTTCGCTGTTAATTCGCCCTCAACGGTTCCATTGGTTGCAATAATAACTTCTTTGATGTTTTTAATTCTTTTTAATAAAGATTCTATGTTTAAATCCTCTGGCCCAATGCCACGAGAAAAGTCAATTAGACCATCTAAAATATGATATTGTCCTACATATGATCTCATTTTTTCGAATGCAAAAACATCTTTACTATCTGAAACAATCATTAATTGCTCTTTATTTCTATTTTCATTAGAACATATGCTACAGATTTCATCTTCTGTTAACATATGACAACAACTACACTTTTTAATGTTTTCTGTCATGTTTTTTAAATGATTAGCAAAAGTAATGATTTTTTCTTTATCTTGTTGCGTTGCTAAAAACAAAACAAATCTTTCAGCTGTTTTTTCTCCTACTCCAGGGAGTCTAGAAAAATCATCCATTAACTCTTTGAGTGTTTTAGGATACATTAAAATCCAAAGCCACCCATTCCACCAGTGAATTGACCCATGGTTTCTTGTTGTGCATTTTCAATTTGTGATAAGGCGTCGTTAACAGCAATCATCACAGCATCTTGTAACATTTCTAAATCTTCTGCCATTTCTGAATCTATTTTCACATCAAGAATTTGTCTGGTTCCTTGCATAACAACAGTCACACCGCTTGCTTTTCCAATATACTCAGCAGCATCTAATCTTTCTTGTGCTTCTTCCATTTCTTTTTGCATTTTTCTTAATTTGTTTAACATACTTGGGTTCATTTGATTACTCCTTTATTTTTACTTTTTCTTTTCCAAAATATTCATACGCTATTGAAAGTGCGTCTTCTTCTTTAACTGTACTTTCGATAACTTCATCTTCATATAAGTGTAGATCCATTTCTGGAAGTCTTGGTTTCATCATACCTGAATTTAATTCTGCCATGTAAGCTTCTTTGATATGAATCCAGTCTGATTTTAAAACTGTAATATAATCAGTCACTAAGGTTTGTTT
>JAAYQV010000109.1 GCA_012519065.1 Phytoplasma sp. | reverse complement strand
TACAATGACAGCGATAGGTTTAACTATGGTCGCTATTCCAGCTTTAGTATCGAAAGATCTAGCTTTATTTGGAATTATATAGGAAACTGGTTTCAAAACCATCGAAAAGAGTTGGTTATCGGTACGACGTTTATTGTTGTCGGAACTTTAATAAAGATTGGAAATTTGGCTAGAACGGGAAAAAACATACGTCTTGACGCAGGTGTAAAATCATTATTACATATGAATGTTCAATTTGGAGCAAACTATCATATCATTATCTGTCAGTATTTGGCAGGCATTATAGAAGGTATTTTTTGAAAATGAAAAAAGCAAAATTTTACAAGCATACTAAAAAGAATTATTCATGTTTAATATTCGAAGATCATTTATTTGATAAAGACGATGAATTTTTAGCGAAACTACTGGAGATAGTTAAGTTGTTTTATAAGAGTGACATGACGATTATATGTAACTTCTTTGATGATAATGACAAATTTGCTAATGAACTGTTTAAAGTGTTTGGAGATAAAATAGAAACACTTTTTACATTTAGCAGAACAAAATACTATAAAAGACAAGTTTGTCTTAGTGAAACAAACATGAATGAAGTCCTTGCTTTAGCCATAAAACATGAAGCTTCACCTGAAATTGAAGCGAGCGATAGGCAAGGTCTTGCATTGTTTCAAATAGGACTAAATGATAATGATGGCACGTTTATTAACTTTAATACTACCACGTATAATTTAGATGAAATAAAAACAAAAATCAGTCAAATATTAAGCGACTGACAACAGCAAAAAATTGACTTGTAGCAAATGTAGCGGTGGGGATTAGCCTGCCGCTACTGTTTTATTCCCTGCAGATTAGGTAATCCGCAAAACAATATAAGATATTCGCAAGCCAATCAAGATCGAGGTAAGTACGTCAAATCCGTTGTCCCATATGTTAAAATAATTACCGTCATAGCAGGAAATGCGACAAAGTTTGTATGAGGATATGCTTTTTCATCTGTATTTAAGTAAACATACCCCAAAGACACTTTCATGTGCCAGATAAGTTAACAAAGTATTCAAGTTCAGCAAGCGGAATAAGCATTAGAGTAACATATAAAAATAGTCCTTTTAAGAATACGTTTTTTAGACAAACAATAATAGTATATTAAAAGTACTAGCAAAAGGTATTAAAAAAATTCATCAACAATTATGAAAACTTATGATCTACTATTTTAATCTCAAAATCATGTACCTTATCAAAAGAGTATAAGTCTTTTCCAAACATTAAGCATAAGATAGTGATAAACTTAATGTAAGGAGGTATGACAATGAAAAAATTTAGAATACTAACAAACACTGATGGGAGAATAGCTGTTAAATCACCTTTTATTATTGCAGCACACCATACAGATTATTATCCTAAAGGTAATGATCAAATGGGACCGAGTCATTTTCTTAAAGAAACAAACTTAGGAGAAGACTTTAACCCGGCTTTAGATTTTAGAATGTATTATGGAAAAGTAGTTCCTGGGTTTCCAGCACACCCACATCGTGGTATAGAAACTGTTACATTGGTTTTAGATGGAACAGTTGATCATACAGACTCACTTGGTTCTATGGGAAGATATCAAAATGGTGATGTGCAATGGATGACTGCAGGGGCGGGCATTCAACATTGTGAAATGTTTCCTTTGTTAAAAGAAAATCAAGATAATCGTTTTGAGCTAATTCAAATATGGCTAAATTTACCTAAAAAGAAAAAATTTTCTTTACCATACTATCAAATGTTGTGGAAAGAAGATATTCCAGTTATTACAGTTAAAGAAGATTTAAAACATGAGGCGATCATAAAAATCATTGCAGGAGATTTTAATGGCACCAAAGCATTAAAACCAAACTCAGACTCTTGGGCAAATGATGAGGACAATAAAGTTAAAATTCATTTAATTGACCTTTTACCACAAGCAAAATTAACTTTAAAAGGTAGTGATCCAAAATTAAATCGAATGCTATATCTATATGAAGGACCAGAAATTTTAATTGAAAACGAAAAAATGTCTTTTAAAGAAACTGCTGAACTAAAAGGTGATGAAGATATCGTTTTACAAAATTTAAATACACACACTAAACTACTCTTATTAGAAGGTATGCCAATCAATGAACCAATAAGTGCAAGAGGACCTTTTGTGATGAATACAGATGAGGAAATCATGCAGGCATACAAAGACTTTAGAGAAACCCAATTTGGTGGTTGGCCATGGAAAAACAGAGCCCCAGTTCACTCTAAAAATACGCCAAGATTTGCTCAATTTAGCGATGGAACTACCGAGTATCCAGATAGTAAATAAAATAAAAATTATATCTCTTTACAACGATCAAAAAAAGAATTATAATGCAGTCAGATAGACATTTCTATCTAAAGGAGAAGGAAATTTAAATGCTAGTCATGCGTGAATTGAATCACGAAGAACAAGACAGTTTAGAAGCGTATTTACACAACTATGACTTTGAGAAAACTAAAATTGATTTAAATAAGAAAATTAGTTTTGGTTATTATGATGAAGACACATTAGTTGCTGGAATTACAGGTAAGATTGAAGGATATAAAATATTTTATGTTGAAACATTGTTTGTATCCGAAAAATATCGCAGCATAGGATTTGGAACAAAATTACTAGGACTCGCAGAAGAAGCAGCGAAAATAGAAGGTGCTAAATTTATTAGATTAGATACTTTCAGTTGGCAAGCCAAAGATTTTTATACATCCCTTGGTTATGAAGTTATCGGACATTATAAAATGTCAGAGGGTGTGGATGAATACTTTTTATTAAAAAAACTATAGGTATAAGGCAATCTAATGATTGCCTTTTATTTTATCTTTAATAACGAGTGTGATATCATAAGATAAGAGGTAATGAATTATGATAAAATATGTCTTTTCAGAACAATTAAAAAAGAAAAATATGATCCAACTTCTTTTTTTCTTTACTTTCTTTATGATCATTTATTTTATCATAGACTATTTAAATATGCCGTATGACCAAATGGTAAAAACATATAGCGTAAGTCTAGTTGTTTTAAATGTTTTTCTAAATTTCTTAATGTCCTTTTTAAGTGCTTTACTATTCAATGTGACAACCGTTATGGGAAAATTAAAACTAGGAAAAACAAATGGTGAAAATTTAGGATTTATTTCTATCCTTTTTGGCATACTAACCTATGGTTGTACAAGTTGTGTCATCGCTTTTTTAGGCGCAATCGGTATTTCTTTTTCAGTGATTGCTCTACCAATGGCAGGTTTACCATATAAACTTATATCAGTAATGTTAATTGTCATTGGGTTCTTATGGGTTATGTATGAAGTTAAGAAAGG
>JAAYQV010000108.1 GCA_012519065.1 Phytoplasma sp. | reverse complement strand
TACAAGCAGCTATCGGAAATAAAATCATCGCAAGAGAAACGATTAAAGCTATGAGAAAAGATGTTTTAGCTAAATGTTATGGTGGAGATATTAGTAGAAAGAAAAAATTATTATCTAAACAAAAAGAAGGTAAGAAGCGTATGAAGTCTGTAGGACGTGTAGATGTTCCGCAAGAAGCATTTTTAGCTGTTTTATCCAACTCAGAAGACTAATTAAAAAAGCAGATGTCTGCTTTTTTTTATTCTTGACAATGTAAGCGTTTTCTATTATACTAACAATAGTTTATAATTATGGAGGACGACATTAAAAGAAAAATTATCAGCTTATTAAGTGTGCTCTTAGTAGCACTCACTCTGATTGGATGTCAAGAAAAAGATATTAAATACACAGTGACTTTTGACTCTAATGGAGGAAGTTTGGTTTCACCAATTGAAGTGAAGAAAGGGGATAAGGTTGGAAAACCTGATGATCCTACTAAAGAAAATTATGATTTTGAAAATTGGTATGAAGATGTAGAACTTCAAAAAAAATGGGAATTTGAAACTAGAGCAGTTGAATCTAATCTAACACTTTATGCAAAGTGGACTAAAAAAACAAGTGTTAATGATGAAGAATTTACTGTTGTTTTTAATTTAGGTTATGATGAGTTAAAATTAGCTAATCAAATTGTTAAAAAGGGTCAGGTTGTCAATGAGCCTAGCGATCCTGAGCGCAATGGATATGAATTCTTAGGGTGGTTTATAGGGGAAACTAAATATGATTTTACAAAAGTAGTTGAATCAAATTTAGTATTAACTGCCAAATGGAGAAATAAAGATTTAGAAGCAGAAGAATTTACTGTTATTTTCGATTTGGGTTATGACGGACTTATTTTAGATGAAAAATCAGTTTTTTCAGGAAACACAGTAGATAAACCAGCTGATCCTGGGCGCAATGGATATGAATTTTTAGGGTGGTTTTTAGGAAACTCTATATATCTTTTTGATGAAGCTGTAACTAAGGATATCGTTTTAGTAGCTCAGTGGAAAAATGACCAAGGGCCTGTGATTCCAGAGGAAAAGATTATTTATGAACATAATTTTCAAGAAGATGAATTAGTAAGTGATTATTTACAATTTGGTAGTGGGAATACCACTGGTGCAAATTATGGTGAATATACATACAACGGATTCAATTATGAAACTGGTTTTAAAATGAATAGTACTGGCAAAATCACATTTAATCTCTTAGAAGAAAAAGCTATTTTAGTCTTAGTTGTTGGAACTAGAAAAACATCAGATATTGCTCCTGATGCACCATTTGGAGTTTCAATCAATGGGACAAGAACACCTATTACAAGTCCATATCAAGAACTAAAAATAGAATTAAATGGTTCTGGTCAGTATGTGATTCAAAGAGGGGATAGCAAAGATAAAGAGTTTGGCATTTTCTTTTTAGGTATCTACACAGAAGAAGCACCTAAAACCATGTATACTGTCACCATTGACGGTATACCTTATCAAGTAGAAGAGTATCATAAAATAGAAGGATTTACTCCTGCATACAAACAAGGGAAAGTCTTTACGGGATTATATGATCAAAACAATCAATTGTTCAATTTAGATACACCCATTCTTTCTGACATTACTTTAGTTTCAGGGTATAGAGATGCAGAAGAATATGAAGTGACTCTAGATTTAGATGGTGGTACTTTAAGTGATTCAAATGAGCAATTTACAATTTTAGAGGGTGAAATCCTCACTTTACCAATTCCTACCAAAGATGGTATGAAATTTGCAGGATGGTATAAAGATGACTTAAGAACAGAGGTCTTTAAAGATAAGACAATCAATAAAAATATAAC
Source organism: Phytoplasma sp. (assembly GCA_012519065.1). Lineage (GTDB taxonomy): Bacteria > Bacillota_I > Bacilli_A > Acholeplasmatales > Acholeplasmataceae > Alteracholeplasma. The sequence continues at coordinate 703 of JAAYQV010000108.1, read as the reverse complement.
TTTATATGCTAAGTGGGTAACAGAAACTGTTGTTCCAGATGGTATTGTTGCAGGAACAAACCCAGAAAGTATCTTTGTTATTTTAGATGATGTTTCCTCTAATGTAAAAGTTGAATATAAAAACAGTGAAGAAGATCAATGGCAAGTATTAGATGAAGAATTGATTAGAGTTTCAAATGGGAAAACTAGAATTGATATTGTTGGAATTAAAGCAGGACTTTATGATGTATCAATTACAACTTCGGAAAACTCATTTGTTATAAGTAATCTTTCTGTAAAAGCACTTGACCGTTCTGGGTATGCTCATTTTAACTATACTGAAGGTATTGGTGGATATAAAGATGATGGAACCTTAAAAGATGATGCCATTGTTGTTTATGTTACTGAAGAAAATAAAAATAATATTGAAATACCTGGTGTGGGTCAAAAAGGACTTGGATGGATTTTAAATAATGCTCAGTATGCAAAAGCAGGTTCTAACACAAACGATCCTGCACAATATGCAAGTTCTCTTGCTAATTTTAATAGACCAATTGTATTTAGAATTATTGGTAAATTAACAGCTCCTGAAGGAGTTACTGAATATAACTCATTAGGTAATGGAGGATCAAAAGGGGATAATGGTAACATGGCAAGAATCAAGGATGCTAATCATATTACCATTGAAGGAATCGGTAGTGATGCTGAAATTTATGGTTGGGGT
>JAAYQV010000107.1 GCA_012519065.1 Phytoplasma sp. | reverse complement strand
ATCTACAAAGTTCTAATGAAATTGTATCAGAAACTGTGATAGAATATATAAAATATTATAATGAAACTAGAATACAAGCTAAACTTAATAACATATCACCTATAAACCTATAGGATGATACATAATGATGTTTAAATTCTTTTTATTCATTCCCATTAGATTGGGTCAGTTCCACTGTGCTTTTTTTATCTTAATATTTACTTAACAGACAATTTAGTTATTTCAATTAAAACATCTAATGCTTTATGCATTTGTTGGATACTTGCAAACTCTAATCTACCGTGGAAATGATAAGCACCAGTTCCTAAGTTAGGACAAACAAGACCATCAAAAGTTAATCTAGCACCATCTGTTCCACCTCTAATAGGTTCAACAATTGGAACTAAACCTACATTGGTAATAGCTTTTTTAGCCAACTCAACGACATGCATATGATCCTTAATCACTTCATACATATTATAATAACTATCAGTTAAACTCACCTTAACAACTTGAGTACCGTATTTTTGATTTAAATAATTTTGAATTAAAATAAAATCTTGTTTCTGTTTTTCAAACAATGCTTTATCATGGTTTCTGATGATATAACGGCTAACTGCTTTTTCTACCTCACCATCTAAACTAGATAAATGATTAAATCCTTCATAATTTTCAGTATAAGCAGGATTTAAAAAAACTGGTAACAAACTATGAAACTCCATAGCAATATGTAAAGCATTAATTAATTTATTTTTAGCAGAACCAGGGTGAATACTATTTCCAGTAAACTCAACTAAAGCAGAAGCTGCATTAAAGTTTTCATATTCAATACCACCAACTTCACTACCATCAGAAGTATAAGCAAAATCAGCTTTAAACCAATCATGATTAAAATAATTAGCGCCTCTTCCAATTTCCTCATCAGGGGTGAAACAAATATAAATATCACCATGCTCAATTTTTGGATTTTCCATTAAAAAATGAGCAAGTTCCATAATTTCTGCAACCCCACATTTATCATCAGCACCCAATAAAGTGTTTCCGTCTGTCACAATGATATCATCACCAATGACTCTACCTAAACTAGGATAACGCTCTGGATCCATATTGTAAGTTTCATTTAAAGTGATTAAAGAACCATCATATTTTTCAATGATTCTAGGTTTAACAGGACCACCTGGAGCATCAAAAGAAGTATCAACGTGAGCGATAAAACCAATGGCATAAGCATCTTTGTTCGTATTTTTATCGATTTTAGCATACACATAACCATGCTCATCTAAAAAAGCATCTTTAAGTCCCATTTGATGAAGTTCACTTACTAAAACATTACTTAAATTCTTTTGTTTATCAGTAGAAGGAACCGTATCACTATATGGGTCAGACTGAGTATCAATTTCTACATATTTAATAAAACGGTCAATTAATCTTGACATAAAATCATCTCCTTGTTCTTTTCATTATAACTCAAAAATAAAAAATTAAAAACAAAATCTATAAATGGTATAATGAAGACAAAGAAAAGAGTGATTTTATGGACTATCAATTACGTATAATGTATTTAAAAAACTTAAAAGAAGCCATTTTAAAACATGAAACTCAAATTAAAGAAGCTTTATATCATGACTTAGGTAAATCATTTCAAGAAAGTTATTTAACCGAGATTGGTGTTGTTTTAAGTGAACTGTCTTTATTTATTAAAAATTTAAAAAAATGGATGAAACCAATCAAAACTAAAAACAGTTTAGCAGTCTTTCCTGCCAAATCTTTTTTATATCCTGAAAGCTATGGTCGTGTTTTAATCATTGGACCATGGAATTATCCATTTCAGTTAATTATGATGCCACTCATTGGGGCGATTGCTGCTGGTAATACAGTAGTTATTAAACCCTCTGAGTATGCACCATTTACAGAAAGCATTTTAATTACTATTTTAACTTCCGTTTTTACTAAAAATGAAGTAATCATTAAAACAGGCGATCATCTAGTAAGCCAAGCACTATTATCAGAAAAATTTGATTATATCTTTTTTACAGGAAGCCCTCATGTAGGAAAAATAGTCATGGAAAAAGCGGCGTTACATTTAACGCCAGTCACATTAGAATTAGGCGGGAAAAGTCCTGCCATCATAAAAGATACAAAAAATTTAGAACTAGCAGTCAAACGAATTGTTTTTGGTAAATTAATCAATGCAGGTCAAACATGTATTGCTCCTGATTATGTTTTAATAGAAGAGAAAAATAAAAATCAATTCATTAAATACTTTGAAAAATATGTTCATTTATTTTATACCCAAGATCCACTAACCTCTAATGATTATCCTAAAATCATTAACCAAAAACACCATAACAGATTAACATTGATGTTAAAAGATGAACATATTGT
>JAAYQV010000021.1 GCA_012519065.1 Phytoplasma sp. | reverse complement strand
TCTCTAATGTTTTCAACGCCTGTTAAATACATAATTAAGCGTTCAAAACCTAAACCAAATCCTGAATGAACACAGCTTCCGTATCTACGTAAATCTAAATACCATTCTAAATCTTCTGTTGGTACCTTCATTTCATTCATTCTTTCTATTAATTTTGATAAGTTTTCTTCACGTTGAGAACCACCAATTAACTCTCCAGAACCAGGCACTAAAAGATCCATTGCGGCTACTGTTTTGTTATCCGGGTTAACCTTCATATAAAAGGCTTTTATATCTTTTGGCCAGTCTGTTACAAACACAGGTGCATTAAAATGTTTTTCTGTTAAATATCTTTCGTGTTCTGTTGATAAATCTTCCCCTTGTTTTGGGATGTTATCAAACTTAACTTTGCTGTTAATTAAAATGTCGATTGCCTCTTGATGTGTGATTCTAAAGAAGTTTGCTGTTTTGACTAAATTTAGTCTTTCTAAAAGACCTGGTTCAACAAATTTATTAAAGAATTCCATTTCTTCTGGGGCTTTTTTTAAAATATAATCTATCACATATTTAACCATTTCTTCTGCTATATCCATGGTTACATGAATATCTGCAAAAGCTAATTCTGGTTCAATCATCCAAAACTCACTGGCATGTCTTTGTGTATTTGATTTTTCAGCTCTAAACGTAGGCCCAAATGTATAGATGTTTCTAAAAGCCATTGCATGTGCTTCTCCCTCTAATTGTCCTGTAACCGTTAAATGAGCTTTTTTACCAAAAAAATCTTCTTTGTAGTTAACCTTTCCGTTTTCATCTTTAGGAACTTTATTTAAATCCAGGGTTGTTACTTCAAACATTTGTCCTGCTCCCTCACCATCATTGGCTGTGATGATAGGTGTTTGTGCATAGACAAAGTCTTTTTCTTGGAAGAATGTATGAATTGCGTGTGCCGCTAAACTTCTAACTCTAAAAACAGCGGTAAAAAGATTGGTTCTCATTCTTAGGTGAGGTAATTCTCTTAAAAACTCTCTGGTGTGTCTTTTAGGTTGAATTGGGAAATCCTCTTCTGAATCGCCTAATAAAATCACTTTTTCTGCTTTTACTTCAAACGGTTGTTTTGCCTCTGGTGTTAAAACAAGCTCTCCATGAATTTCAATGCTTGATCCAATTCTTAATTTTTGTACGTCTTTAAAGTTTGCTATTCTTTGTTCTTCATAAACAACTTGTATATTTTCAAAAAAAGTACCGTCATTTAAATTAATAAACCCAAACTCTTTTTGAACTCTATGCGTTCTAATCCATCCTTGTAACACAATTTTTTTAGATGCAAATTGTTCTTTATTTCTAAATATTTTTCTTATCGTTGTTTGCATACTTTCTCTCCTTTTTGTTTTTAAATATAAAAAAAGCCCTTAAGAATCATCTTAAGGGCGAATATTCGCGGTGCCACCTTAATTCCCAATCAAAAAGATTGGCTCAATATCCTTTAACGCAGGCATACGGACAGGTCTACTTAAATTTCTTCTGTCTCTCAAAGGCGTTTTTCACTTAGTTTGTTTTCTAGTCTTTCACCAACACTAGATCGCTTTTTAAAACAAGGTATAAGTTACTCTTCTTATCATCGATTTAGTTTATTATAGTTTAGTGTTTTCTTTTTGTCAACTTATTCTTCTTCACTTGTTGTTTCAAATGAAATATCATATGTTTTTTCAAAGTTTCTAACAATTTTTTCTGTTGTTACATTCATTTCGTATACGCGTTTACTTAATGTATCTGACGTGGCTCTAACTTTTTGCCATCGATCATTTAATCGTTTAAATTCAATGCCTAGTTTTTCTACCTCTTTAATCATTTCTTCTGCATGTTTACTTCTTTCAATGTCTTTAACCATCATTTGAATAGCTGTTAGCATGTAAATAAGTGTGTTAGGTGATGTCAACCATACATTCTTTTTTTGCCCATACATAACTAAATCTTCATGATTAGAAACGATTTCAGAAAAAACTGCTTCTGATGGAATAAACATCAACGCAAACTTTGCTGTTTCTCCTGGAATTAAGTATTTACCTGCAATATCATCTATATGTTTTTTAACATCTATTTTAAAGTTTTTTCTACCTTCGTTTTGAACTGCTTCATCGGTGGTTTTATCCATCATTTTTTGATAGTTCTCTAAAGGGAATTTGCTATCAACAGGAATACTTCCATGGCCTTCTGGCATATGAATGAGTGCATCAACAATCAAGCGATTAGATAATGTTTTTTGTGTCTCATATAAGACATTGTTTTTTCCAAAAACATTTTCTAATAGGTGATTGAGTTGAGTCTCTCCAAAAAGGCCTCTGGTTGTTTTATTGGTTAAAAGTTGATTTAAGGAAATGACATCTATCGATAACTTTTCCATTTGTTTTTGTGTTTCATTGATGACTGTTAATTGCTTAATGACTTTTGTAAAAATTTCTTGGGTTGATTCAAATCCTTTGGTTAATCTGTTTTCTACTTTTTCATTCATTTGCGAAATATTTTTTTCAATGGTTTGATGTAGCTTATCTTTAAACTCTGCTAATTCTTTAACATTTTTTAAATCTGTTTGAGAAAAAAGATGATTTAAATCTTGTTTTAATAAAAAACTTTGGTTTTGCATCTCTTTAGTGGCTTCATTTAGGTTTTCTTGTTGTTTTAAACTAAATTCATAAAACTCTTCTTTATGATCATTTGAATTTTTTTTATTCACTAACATAAGGATCATTATTAAAACTAAAATAACGGTGATGGTTAATAAACCAATAATGATGTATTCTAACATTTTTCTCTCCTATTCAAAATAATATATATGCTCATGATTCCCAATGGTTTCCTTATAAAAGAAAATATAGGTGTCTTTAGATAAAATTAAATCATTAACAGACGTTATGAAACCATCGTCATTTAAACTTAATTTTTCTTTATCATTTCTTTGATAGTTGATAGATTGATAAATTCTACTAATAAAATCTGTACAATAATACTTATTTTTAGTGTCTAAGAAAAACAAATAATTATACATGGTATTAATTTCCTCTAATCTTTTAGCCTCATTTATCGCCAATTGTTTTTCTTCTTTGGTTATGTTTTTAACTCTTAAACCAATAAAAGAGTCTCTATAAAAGGACCCATAGTATGGATAAGCAGGATCACTTTCTCCTCTATG
>JAAYQV010000020.1 GCA_012519065.1 Phytoplasma sp. | reverse complement strand
CCGAGAAGATCTTATAGATGCTGCCTATAGAAACGCTCATCAATATGATCGTTATATCTTAATGGGTGGTGATGGTACGATGAGCCTTAGCATGAAAGGAATTATGAAAAGCGAGATTAGACCTAAGATTTTAACCATTCCAACAGGCACGGCCAATGATTTTTCATATATTATGGGCATCAAGCGATTTAAAATTAAAAAAACACTTAAACTACTAGATCACGATGTTACTAAAAAAACAGATATCTACATGGTTAACCAAAACTATTTTATCTACGCAGGAGCTATCGGTAAATTTTCAGAGGTTAGTTATGATGTTAAAGGTGGTGCTAAAAAAAGATTAGGCCATTTAGCTTATATGATCAGAGGATTAAAAAGTATTCCAAAAAAAGTTGAGTTTGATATCAAAATACAAACAAAAGATAAAACCTATGAAATGAAAAGTTTTTTAGTCTTCTTACTAGCAGGAAAAAGAGTTGCAGGCTTTAATTTTAAGAAATTAAATAAAGACATTAAATTAAATGATGGGAAACTAGAGTTAATAGCATTTAAAAGAAATAGTGTCTTTAGTTGGTTTAAAATCTTTTATTTTTATTTTTCAAGAGGAAAAGTTTTTAAAAGCGATTTAAAAATGACCATCAAAGAAGCGAAAATAGAAGTTATTGGAAACCACCAATGGAATTTTGATGGTGAAGTGGAAAACAATGAAACACAACATATTAAAGTATGTAAAGAAGCTGTTGAAATGTATGTGACTCCAAAATCAGAAAAAATCTATTACTAATAAAAAACTTTACATAAAATTTACATAATATTAACTATAATAAGATAGTTTGAAAAGTAAAAAAAACATATAATGGACTCAATCAAACCTAGGAGGACACTATGAAGAAATTTTCAATTATGATTATAATGATTATATTAAGTATCAGTTTAGTTGGTTGTGGGCAAACAGATGATTCAGAAAACAACTCGAAAGAAATTCAAGCCTACACAAGAGACACATCATCAGGAACTAGAGAAGCTTTCTTTGATATCATTGGTATTAAAAAAGATTTTGCAGAAACAACGGTAGGAAAAATCCAAGAAGTATCTTCTAATGGAGATATGATTAGTAAAGTAGAAAACGATAAGAATGGTATCGGATATATTTCCTTATCATCATATGATCCTAAAAAACTAAAAGCTTTAACATATGGTGGCGTTACAGGTAGTGACCAAACGGTTCTTAATGGAGAATATGGATTAAAACGACCATTTAATTACATCGTAAGAGAAAACTCTGAGAGTGATGAAGATCAAATTATTGCTGCACTCATCGCCTTTATGACAACAGAAGAAGGTAAAGCAACCATCTATGCTAATGGCGGTATCGTTGAAATGAAAGATACGGATGTATCGTGGAACGATATTAAACAAAACTATCCAATCACAACAAAAGATAACAGCCACATCACCGTTAAATTCGGAGGGTCCACCTCTGTTCAAAAAATAGCAGAAGCATTAAGTGGCCAGTTTAAGGGGTTAGCCGGTAATTTCATTGCAGACCATAACCATACAGGATCTAGTGACGCATATAAAAGAACACAAGGATCAGAAAAAGATGGTGCCAATAAAATACATATGGGTTTTCTATCTAGAGACTTTAACCTTTCTGAGGAAAGTAAAAAAGAAAACACATACGGTATTCTTGCATGGGATGCGGTTGTTGTAGTTGTACATAAAAACAACGCCATTACTGATATAGATGCACAAACGTTAAAAGCTATCTATACAGGCGAGAAAAAAGAATGGTAGGGAAAAAAGATGCAACACAATCTAGAGAAAAAAGAAGTTAGAAATAAGCAAATCATTAACGTGGTAGTTAAGACTATCTTACTTTTAGCAACGCTTATTTCAGCCTCAATCATCATCTTGATCGTTGTACAAATAGCCGGGCGTGGTTTACGCCCGCTTTTTCAGTATTATGAGGTACAACAAGGTAATGAAATTATTAAAATAAAATTAAACTTTTTTACATTCATTAGCGGAACAACTTACACAGCCCCACTATATCAAATAGGATTTATTATCATCAATACATTATTTATCGTTTTACTAGCAGTTTTAATTGCTACACCGATATCGATATTAACTAGTATTTTTGTCGTTAAAATAGCTCCAAAATTTTTATCCACTGGATTAACAACCATTGTAGAAATGTTAGCCGCCGTACCATCCATTATCTTTGGTATGTTTGGTTCAGGTTTTATTTCTAAAATTGTTCAATCCATCGCAAGACTATTTGGAAGAGAAATAGGCTTAAACTCCTTACTAACCACCATCATTGTTCTGGTTATTATGATCTTACCAACCATTACTATGATGAGCATCACAGCAGTTAGAAGCGTAAAACCTGAAATTGAAGAAGGATCACTGGCTTTAGGTGTTACACCAATGCAGACATATTTTAAAGTCACATTAAAAAAAGCTAAATCAGGGATATTTGCAGGTGTTATTTTAGCCATTGGTAGAGCCTTAGGTGAGGCAACAGCTGTTTCCTTAGTATCAGGAAATACCGGAAAAGGACCTAATTTTGATTTATTTGGACCAACAAGAACCTTAACCTCTACTATACTAAGTGGGTTAAAAGAAACTAGCGGTTTTGATTATGATGTTAGATTTACCATCGGACTGGTGTTAATTGCCATCATCTTAGTCACAAACATTATTTTAAACAAAGCTAAAAAAAGGATGAGTAGATATGAAAGCTAGAACATTTTATGATAGTTTACGAAAAATAGTCATGTATACAGCATCTTCTATATCAGTTATCGTCTTCTTTTTAATTTTATATTTTGTGTTAAGCAACGGATTACCGTTATTAAACTTTAAAATAATCACAGGTAATAACGAAAGCATCACCACAAACCTAACGGTTAAATCATTAGCACCAGACTTATTAGAAGGAACTTTAGAAGAAGGGTCAAGCAGATACGGATTAGCAGTAGAAGAAATAGCAGAAGGCTTTAAAATTACTTATATTCATAAAGATTCAGCTATTTTAAAAAACAACGATGTAGCAATCAACGATGTTATCTTAAAGGAAAACCTTATTTTTAAAAACGATAAAAATCAAACCATCACTTATGATCAAGCCACACTAAATAAAGAAACCTTTATTGATATGTTAAATAAAACAGTGGTTATAGAAAAAATGACGATTTTAAGAAATGGGACAACAAAAACCATTAAAACTCAAAGCATATACCCAACCTATGAATTAGAAGGGGAAGGATTTCTTTCTAAACGATATGGTGTTATTTTAATAGATTCAACCAATCTTGAAGGTGAAAGTATCATTAAAGTGGTTAAAATACATGAAGACTCACCACTTAAAAAAGCATATTTATACAACGACAATCAAGTAGAAAGCCCACTAGATGAAGGAGACACCTTTTATAACGCTGGTGTTGTATTTAAAGATGACCAAGGAAAAACCATTTTATTCAATATTAAAAATGGTGCAGAAGCCATGGCACAAGTTTTAGATCAAACGGTTTATATTTCTATGTTACCAACAGTTTTAGTTGGCGGAGGGATTAGAGGGTCCATCATCACAACCCTTTATCTAATCATCATCACACTCATCATTGCCGTTCCAATAGGGATCTTTACTGCAGTTTACCTTCATGAATATGCTAGACAAAATAAATTCACAGAACTACTTAGAAGCTTAATTGATATGTTAACCGGCATCCCATCTATCATCTATGGTTTAATGGGGGCGGCATTATTTATACCGTTATCACAAAAGATATTCGGATCAAACTTAATCGACGGAGGAACCATCATTTCAGGATCTTTAACTCTAGCAGTTATCGTCTTACCAATCATTATTAAATCGACAGAATCAGCGCTAGATGTTGTGCCAAAGGATTATAAATTCGCATCTTTAGCTTTAGGTGCTAACGATACACAAACCACATTTAAAGTCATTTTACCAAATGCGATTCCTGGCATTTTATCAGCAGTCTTACTTTCAATTGGTAGAATCATGGGAGAATCAGCCGCATTAATATATGCAATCGGTACGGTTGTTAAAGATGAAATATCTATTTTTGGAAACGGGACATCACTTGCTGTTCATATTTGGACAGCGATGGCGGGAGAAACACCTAACTTTGCTTTAGCATCAACCATTTCTATCATCATTTTAGTCGTCGTATTAACCTTAAATGTATTAGTAAAACTAATTACTAAACGACTTATGAGAAAGTATCAATAGGAGGAAACAATGGAAAACATTTTTAAAGTTGAGAATATGGATCTCTATTATGGAGAGAAACAAGCTCTTAAAAAAATCAATATCGAAATCAAAGAAAAAGAAGTAACAGCCTTTATAGGACCTTCTGGATGTGGGAAATCAACTTTACTCAGAAGTTTTAACCGCATGAATGATCTAATTGAAAATTGTAGAATCGAAGGATCTATCTTTTATGATAATCAAAACATATACGATAAAAAAAGTGATGTCATCTCATTAAGAACTCATGTTGGGATGGTTTTCCAAAAACCAAATCCTTTTCCAATGAGTATTTATGACAACATCGCTTATGGTCCTAGATGTCACGGTATTAAGAAAAAAGAAGTCTTAGATGAAATTGTAGAAAGTTCTTTAAAACAAGCCGCTCTTTGGGAAGAAGTTAAAGATAGATTAAAAGACTCAGCCCTAGCATTATCCGGAGGACAACAACAAAGACTTTGTATCGCAAGAACCTTAGCTATGAAACCAAAAGTTATTTTAATGGATGAACCAACCAGTGCATTAGACCCGATTGCTACTTTAAAGATTGAAGAACTTGTTGTTGAGTTAAAAAAAGATTATACTATAATCATAGTAACGCATAATATGCAACAAGCCGCTAGAATATCAGATAAAACAGCCTTTTTCTATTTAGGTGAACTCATTGAATACGATAGAACTGCAAAAATATTTACAAACCCAAGCAAAAAACAAACCGAGGATTATATTACAGGTAAATTCGGATAGGAGAAATAGATAAAATGACAGGATTAAGGACAGGACTCTTTAAAGAAGTAGAAGAATTAAAAAAAGAAGTTTCTATGATGGCAGATTTAGTTTTAAAACAAATTAACAGCGCCTTACTTGCCTTTAAAGAAAACGATGTTGAAAAAGCAAAAATCATCATGAGTCAAGATAACCTTGTGGATAAAATGGAAGAAGATATCGCAAAATCCGCATTAAGAATCATTTGGAAGGAACAACCTTTAGCACAAGACTTAAGACTAGT
>JAAYQV010000106.1 GCA_012519065.1 Phytoplasma sp. | reverse complement strand
AACAGTGGTTGTTTCTATGGTAGTCACAGTGGTGATTTCAATTTCACCAGTTTCTTTATTAATCGTACTAACTTCAGTATTTATTTCTTTAGTGGTTGTAACGGTTTTTCTATCAACTTTTAAAATTGGGTAAGATTTTTCTCCAATGGTATGTTTTCTTGCTTTTCCTGTCTCATCAAAATCGACTAAATAACCAGTGTATGCTTCATTAAAATAAGAAAGAACGATTGTACCATTAACCACAACAAAATTTCCAAAAGAAAATGTTTTAAAGTCTTCATCTTCATTGACAACTGTTACAAGCTCTTCTAAAACTGAATCCCAGTAAACAGGAGCAAATCCATTAACTGCTTCATTCTTTAAAGAAATATAATGGAAACCATCTTTATAATTTCCTTTAGGTATAGCTGGTTGACTTAAAGCCATTTCTACTAATTCATAAAAGTCACTAGATGCTATACTAGCACCAGCAGGAATAGGTAATCTATCGTTATAATCTTGAGACTCAATGAGTTTATCTACTAATAGATCAACTTGTTCATCCCATCTTGGTGTAGGATTTTTCTCATTTAATTCTGATGCTTTCATGATATAAATCTTATCTTTGGATTGTGCGTATTTGTCTCTACCATCATAATTTTTTTTACTTAAATAATTATAACCTGCCAATTCACCTGCTATATGATAAGCACTCCAATGTGCATTAGTGATCTTATCACCCTTTTTTTCAACAATCACATAGCTTACCCATGATGAATCTGGGGTAGGTGTTTTAGCAGCAAAATAGTATTCAGTACTTTTCCCACATGCCGTTAATAGCATGATGCTTAAAAACATTAAACCTGCTATCATAATTTTTTTTATTTTCATAGTTTGCCTCCTGAATCGCTTTTCTATAGTTTCATTATAAATTATTTGAAACATTTATACAAGAAATATTGTATAATATTAAAGGATTATAAACAACTTGTTGTATTAGGCTAAAAATGATAAAATAGTATCGGCACGAAAGGTAGATAGAATGAAAAAAGAAACTTTAAACGAAAGACAAAAAAGAATAAGAAACTTTTCTATTATTGCACATATAGACCATGGAAAATCCACCTTAGCAGATAGAATTTTAGAATTGACCAATACGGTTCAAACAAGAGAGATGAAAACTCAATTATTAGATTCAATGGAACTTGAAAGAGAACGCGGTATTACAATTAAACTTAACGCCGTTCAATTAAACTATACGTCAAAAGATGGTAATGAATATATTATGCATTTAATTGACACCCCGGGACACGTTGATTTTACATATGAAGTTTCAAGATCATTAGCAGCTTGTGAAGGTGCTATTTTAGTTGTGGACGCTGCACAAGGAATTCAAGCACAAACGCTTGCAAACGTCTATTTAGCTATTGATAATGATTTAGAAATTATACCTGTTTTAAACAAAATAGATTTGCCAAGTGCAGATCCTGAAAAAGTTAGAGCTGAAATTGAAGAAGTTATTGGTATTCCAGCTGATGATGCTGTTTTAGCTAGTGGAAAATCAGGATTAGGTGTTTTAGATATTTTAGAAAAAGTCATTACTGATGTCCCTGCACCAACAGGAGATGAAAATAAACCATTACAAGCGATGGTTTTTGACTCTTATTTTGATCAATATAGAGGTGTAATTCCGTCTATTAGAATTATTAATGGAACAGTTAAAAAAGGCGATGAGATTCGCTTTATGGCAAGTGGTGCGGTTTATGAAGTGATTGAGGTGGGGATTTATAATCCAAAGCAAGTGCCTCAAGAGATTTTAGGACCTGGAGATGTTGGTTATTTGACGGCCTCTATTAAAACCATTGGGGATGTTAGAGTCGGTGATACTGTTACTCATAATAAAAATGGTGCAAAAGAGGCACTTGCAGGGTACCGTCAAATGAATCCGGTTGTTTTTTGTGGGCTATATCCAATTGAGCCTAATAAATATGAAGACTTAAAAGAAGCATTAGAAAAATTGAAATTAAACGATGCCTCATTGATTTATGAGCCTGAGACATCACAAGCATTAGGTTTTGGTTTTAGAACAGGCTTTT
>JAAYQV010000105.1 GCA_012519065.1 Phytoplasma sp. | reverse complement strand
TACATGTTCAATTAGCTGATGAAGCTGTTTGTATAGGTGGTCATTTAAGTAAAGATAGCTACTTAAATATGAATCGTATTTTAAGTGCGGCAATATCAACAGGATGTAATGCCATTCATCCAGGTTATGGATTTTTATCTGAGAATGCAAAATTCGTTCAAATGGTTGAAGATTGCCAGATTAAATTCATTGGACCAAGTTCTTCTGTAATTTCACAACTAGGAGATAAGGCAACAGCTCGAAAAATAGCTGTTGCCGCTTCTATACCTGTTGTAGAAGGATCAGATGGAATCATTGATGATGTTAAGGATGGCTTGAAAACAGCTAAGAAAATAGGATATCCTGTGATGATCAAAGCAAGCAGTGGTGGTGGAGGTAAAGGTATCAGTGTTGTACATTCTGATGAGGAGTTTGTCGCAGTATTTAAGAAAACACAACTTGAAGCAGAAGCAAATTTTGGAGATAAATCGTTATACATTGAAAAGTATATCGCCAATCCAAGACACGTGGAAATGCAAATCATTGCTGATCACTTTGGCAACGTTGTTCACCTTTTTGAACGAGATTGCTCTATTCAAAGAAGAAATCAAAAAATGATTGAAGAAGCACCTTCTAATGTTGTTTCAGATACTTTAAGAAGAAAAATGGGGCAAGCGGCTGTTAAACTAGCTAAGGCAGTTAATTATACAAATGCTGGCACCATCGAGTTTTTAGTAGATAAAGATGGAAAGTTTTATTTTATAGAAATGAACACAAGAATCCAAGTTGAGCATCCTGTCACAGAAATGATTACAGGAATTGATTTAATTAAAGAACAAATAAGAATAACTTACCAAAAAAAGTTATCATTTAAACAAAGAGATTTAACCATTTTAGGACATGCGATTGAATGTCGGATCAACGCAGAAGATCCTCTAAAAAACTTTATGCCAACACCTGGTAGAATTAAAAGAATTTTACTACCTGGAGGATTTGGGGTAAGACTAGATACTTTTATTTATCCAGACTATACAGTTGTGCCGTTTTATGATTCAATGCTTGGAAAACTCATTGTGGTTGGAAAAAATAGAAAAGAAGCTATTAGAAAATTAAGAGTGGCACTAGAACAGTTTGTGATTGAAGGCATAGAAACAAATATTGAGTATCAATACATGATTACACATCATCCAGACTTTATTAAAGGAACTTATGATACAGGTTTTATCGCAAAGTTCCATCAATTAGTAATGGAGGAATATCATGAAACAACTACTAAGTGAAAGAAAAGGAAAGTTATTAGAGTTTAAAAAAACGTATCGTAAAAAAGAGTATCAATATAAACCAGTTGATATACCGGAACACTTATTTAGTCAGTGTGAATCATGTTTAAGTGCGTTATATCATCATGATCTTGATACTAATTTAAATGTTTGTCCATATTGTGGACATCATTTTAGAATTACAGCGTTAAAAAGAATAGAGATTACAGTGGATCAAGATAGTTTCTCACCCTTATTTGAAACACTAGAATCGATTAACATTTTAAATATGCCTTTATATGATGAAAAATTAGTAGTTGCTAAAAAATATTCTCAACTTAAAGATGCGGTTTTATGCGGTACAGCTCAATTGAGTGATATACCTATCGCTATTGCTGTTTTAGATAGTCATTTTATGATGGGAAGCATGGGCAGTGTTGTAGGTGAAAAACTAACGTTGTTAATAGAATATGCAGAAAAAAATACTCTCCCACTCATTATCTTTAGTGCCTCTGGTGGTGCTAGAATGCAAGAAGGCATTTTTTCATTGATGCAAATGGCAAAAACAAGTGCGGCATTATCAAAATTCAATCAACTTTTTATAAGTGTTATGACAAACCCAACCACAGGAGGCGTTGCAGCAAGTTTTGCTTCTTTAGGTGATATCAATATTGCTGAGAAAACCAGTTTGATTGGTTTTGCAGGAGCGAGAGTCATTAGACAAACCATTGGACAAGAATTGCCAGAGGGCTTTCAAACCGAAACTTTTCAGTTAGCTAAAGGACAAGTTGATTTAATTGCACATAGAAAAGACATAAAATCATTACTAGAAAAACTACTTAAGTATCATGTGAGGAAACAAAAATGAATAAAGCATGGGAAAAAGTATTACTCGCAAGAGATCCAAAACGTATGACGGCAAAAACGTTAATCGCAGAAGTATTTACTGACTTTACTGAACTACATGGTGACAGACTTATGGGAGATGATTCTGCTATTATCGGAGGAATCGCTTATTTTGAAGGCATCCCTGTAACGATTATTGCTCAAGAAAAAGGTTTGACAACTGAGGAAAAAATAAAACACAACTTTGGGATGCCACACCCTGAAGGGTACTATAAAGCCATACGTTTAATGAAACAAGCCGAAAAATTTAACCGACCAATCATCACTATCATTGATACACCAGGTGCATATCCAGGAATTAAAGCTGAGGAAAGAGGTCAAGCTAGTGCAATCGCGCAAAGTTTAAAAGAAATGATTCAGCTCAAAACACCAATTATAAGCACCGTTTTAGGTGAGGGTGGATCAGGGGGAGCTTTAGCAATTGGCGTATCTGACCATCTTTCAATGTTTGAAAACAGTATTTATTCAATTCTGTCGCCAGAAGGATTTGCGAGTATTCTTTATAAAGACAGTCAAAAAGCACCGATGGCATCTGAATTGATGAAATTAACAGCTAAAGACTTAAAAGAATTTAAAATTATTGATGAAATTATAAAAGAAGAAAAACCCTTAAGTATCGATTCAACTTATGGTGTTGAATCATATAAAAAGTATTTAAGAAAAACTCTAAATAATTTAATGAAAAAAAATATAGAACAACTCCTTTTAACTAGATACGAAAAATTTAGAAACATTGGAGCCTATCAAACCAATATAGTAGAGGAAAATGCTCATGAATCCTAAAATAAAAGTAGTATCTACCGGAAAATATATTCCAGATGAGATGATGACAAACGATGACTTAGCACAAATCGTGGATACGTCACACGAATGGATATATAGTAGAACAGGTATAGAAACAAGATACGTTGCAAAAGAAATGACAACAGCGGACCTAGCATATTTATCTGCTAAAAATGCAATAGATAAATTAGCATATGATATAACAAAAATTGATTTAATTGTTGTTGCAACTATGACCAACGAACTTAAAAACCCATCTATTGCTAACATTGTTCAAGCAAAACTAGGCTTAAATGATCAAAACATCATGGCTTTTGACCTAAATGCTGCTTGTACAGGTTTTATTTATGCATTAGATGTAGCAAGTAGTTTATTAAATAGTAAAAAATTTAAAGCAGCTTTAGTCATCGGAGCAGAAAAAATGAGTGAGATTATTGACTATCAAGATCGAAACACATGCGTTCTTTTTGGAGACGGAGCTGGAGCTGTTATCATTGAAAAAAGTGAAAACATAGAGGATCAAGCCTATTTTTACAGTGATTCTTCAGGAGACACAAATGAAACTTTATATGTTTTAAATAAACTAAAAATGGATGGAAAAAAAGTGTATCAATTTGCAGTAGATGTTGTACCAAAAGCCATCACTCATATTCTTAATCAAGCAAACACGACCATGGAAAATATTGATATGGTTATTCCACATCAAGCCAATAAAAGAATCATTGAATCTGTAGCAAAACACTTAAACCTCCCTGTCACACAGTTTTTTATGAACATCAATAAATATGGTAATACTTCTGCAGCAAGCATCCCAATTGCCTTAGATGAATATAAAGAAACACAGACATCCTCTAAAAAAGTTTTACTGGTAGGATTTGGTGGAGGATTCACATGGGGTTCAGCTATCATAAAGATATAGGAGAAAAATATGCAAACAATCAATCAATTATTAAACATTAAATATCCAATCATACAAGGTGGTATGGCAAACATTGCCACAGCAGAATTAGCATCTGCAGTTTCAAATGCTGGTGGATTAGGTTTGATCGGCTCTGGAGGTAATGACGTTCATTGGGTGCGAGATCAAATTAGAAAATGTCGTGAATTAACATCAAATGTTTTTGGCGTTAACATTATGCTTATGAGTCCGCATGCTAAAGATATTGCCCAAATGGTTATCGAAGAAGGCGTTAAAGTCGTTACAACAGGGGCCGGAAGCCCAGGTATTTACATGGAATCCTGGAAAAAGGCAGGTATTATAGTGATACCGGTTGTTCCTTCTGTTGCACTTGCAAAAAGAATGGAAAGAGCTGGCGCTGATGCTTTAGTTGCTGAAGGAACTGAAGCAGGTGGACATATTGGCGAACTAACAACGATGTCCCTTATTCCACAAGTAGTCGATGCAGTAAATATTCCAGTAATAGCAGCAGGTGGGATTGCAGATAAAAGAGGAGTTCTTGCAGCATTTGCTTTAGGAGCAAAAGGAGTTCAAGTTGGAACACTGATGCTTACAACAGAAGAATGTCCTATCCATATTAATTATAAACTTAAAATTATTTCTGCTAAAGATACCGAAACGGTTGTGACTGGAAGAAACACCGGAGCACCAGTCAGAGTTTTAAAAAACAAAATGTCCACAGAATATTTAAAACTAGCTAACCAAGGAGCAAGTTTAGAAGAACTTGAACAAAAAACATTAGGTAGTTTAAGAAAAGCTGTTTTAGAAGGTGACCTGGATGAAGGTTCTTTTATGGCAGGTCAAATATCAGGACTTATCAAAGAAATCAAACCAGTAAAACAAGTGTTATCTGAATTATTTGATGACATTAAGACATATAAAGATGAGTTGGTTATTTTATGAAAATAGGCATATTGTTTTCTGGACAAGGCAGCCAGTTTTCACAAATGGGCATTGATTTTTTAACCCAAGAGCAAATTAAGTGTGCCAATCAAATTTTAGGATATGATGTTTTAACCATTTTAAGAAACGAAGAAAATCAACTTAATGATACCTACTATACTCAACCAATGATGGTATTAGTAGAAATGGCTATTTATGATCATTACATTAAAAAAAACCATGTAGATGGTTTACTGGGTTTTAGTTTGGGTGAGTTTACTGCGTTTTATGCCGCTGGAATTTTTGATTTTGAAACAACTTTAAGAATCATTCAAAAAAGAGCAACTTATATGCAAGAAGCAGCCTTAAAATACCCAGGTAGCATGGCAGCTGTTCTCAATTTAGAACCAGAAAAAATTGAACATATTTGCCAAGAAATCAACCAAAAAGAAACACTTGTTTGTGCCAACTATAACGCTAAAAATCAAATAGTTATTAGTGGTACAAACAATGCAATTGAAAAAGCAACAACCTCTTTAAAAGAACAAGGTGCTAAAAGAGTCATCAAACTTAACGTGTCAGGAGCATTTCATTCTCCTTTAATGAAAGAAGCTGGAATGAAGTTAAAAAAATTTTTAAATGACATGAAAACCAAGCCGGCACAATTGCCTATTTATTTAAACACAACAGCGCAAGTTTTAAAAGATAATGAAATACTTATGAGAATTGAACAACAAATTCAATCTCCAGTCTATTTCTACCAGTCAGTAGAACAAATGATTAAAGATGGATACACTCATCTAATAGAAATAGGGCCGGGTAATGTTTTATCACAATTGGTAAAAAGAAATTATCCAACAGTGAAAGTTTATAACATTGAGAAAAAAGAAGATTTAAATCATTTAGAAGGGTGGTACTAAAATGAAAAACAAAGTAGCTTTAGTCACAGGAGCAACAACTGGGATTGGTAAAGCCATCGCTATAGAACTTGCGAGAAACGGTTTTGATATAGCGGTTAATTATTATGTAGGACCAGAAGAAGCAGAAAAAACAGTTTTAGAACTCAAACAATTAGGCGTTAATGCCGCTGCTTTTCAAGCAGATATAAGTGATTATCAACAAGTAGAAACACTCATCAAATCAGTCATTACAGAACTTGGCGGTCTTAACGTATTAGTCAATAATGCAGGCATTACGGATGATGCCTTAATTTTACGTATGCAAGAAGATCAATTTGATAGAGTCATTAACACCAATTTAAAAGGCGTTTGGAACGTCTGTAAACATGCTGCAAAAACATTGTTAAAAGCAGAAGATGCCCGTATCATCAACATTTCATCAGTTTCCGCTATTATGGGAAATGCTGGACAATCTAATTACAGTGCTGCAAAAGCAGGTGTTATCGGGTTAACAAAAACTTTAGCTAAAGAGTTTGCTTCAAGAAATGTCACAGTCAACGCAATTGCCCCTGGTTTCATTGAAACTCAAATGACTAAAAAATTACCTGAAAACATCATTCAGGCTGTTATAGAGCAAATTCCTTTAAAAAAATTTGGACAAGTAGAAGACATTGCACAAATGGTAGCTTTCCTAGCTTCAAACCATGCTAAATACATTACAGGACAAGTTATTAGTGTTGATGGCGGATTGACAATGTAGGTGATGATATGAAAAGAAGAGTAGTAATTACAGGTATGGGTGCCGTAACACCAGTTGGAAACAACGTTGAAACCATGTTTTCTAACATGATTAAAGGTGTCAACGGCATCGATAAAATCACACAATTTAACACAGAAAACTTTAAAGTAAAAGTCGCTGGTGAAATCAAAAATTTAAATTTAGAAGATTACTTTGATAAAAGAGAAATTAGACGCTCTGATAAAGTCATGTTGCTAGGAACCATCGCAGCGATGCAAGCTTATGAAAATGCTAAATTAAAACCAACAGATTATGATCCATACACTTTTGGAGTTTATGTAACAAGTGGTATTGGTGGACTTCACACCATTCAAGAAGAAGTTACTGTAGGTGTTCAAAAAGATTTTTCACGAATGTCACCTTTTTTCATTCCCAATTCAATTGTTAATATGACAGGCGGAATGATCTCAATTAAATTAGGACTTAAAGGGCCTAATTTGCCGATTGTTACGGCGTGTAGTGCTTCAACTAATTCTATTGGAGAAGCTTACAGAGCCATTAAAGATGGATATATTGATTTAGCTTTAGCAGGAGGATCAGAATCTTGTATCAATGAAATAGGCATTGGTGGATTTGCATCTTTAAAAGCATTAAGTACAAGCGATGATATTAATCGTGCCTCTATTCCCTTTGACTTAGAACGTTCAGGCTTTGTTATGGGAGAAGGAGCAGGCGTATTGGTCTTAGAAAATCTTGAAAGTGCCATAAAAAGACAAGCTACCATATTAGGGGAAATAGTAGGTTATGCATCTACAAACGATGCTTTTCATATGACCGCTCCTGATGATGAAGCAAAAGGAATTACCAGAGCCATTGAGCTGGCTTTAGACGATGCCAAAATACTTCCTAATGAAATAGGTTACATTAATGCTCATGGTACTTCAACCAACTTAAATGATAAACTTGAGACACTGGGGATAAAAAATGTTTTCAAAAAAGACGCATATAAAGTCAATATCAGTTCAACTAAATCGATGACAGGACATATGCT
>JAAYQV010000104.1 GCA_012519065.1 Phytoplasma sp. | reverse complement strand
TGACAACAACTTTATATTCCTTACCTTTAGTACCATATTCACTTGTAGCAAAGAAAGTTATTTCATTTTCTCCTTCTGATAAAACCCAGTTTCCAGAAATTAGGTTTGGGTTATACGTTAGTTTTGCTCTTGAGTCTACTAGGTTTGCAACAAAAGATAGTTTATCTGTTGTGTACGGGACATCATTTAGTGTTAATGTATTGTTTGAATCAAATGTACTGATTGAATGAACATTACCATCGATTGTAACAAAATCAATTTCATTATTATCATTTGCTCTGATGACTATAATTTTATATTCTTTGGTGCTTTTATCTTCAGCTATGACTGTTATAGTGATGGTTGTTCCTGTTGGTCCTTCTACAATCGAGTATTTTTGTTCAAAACCTGTTCCTGGTTTTCCTACGATGGTTTCACCTTGATCACCTTTTACAGAAGCTGTAATGGTGATATTTTGGATGTGTTGATCGATTCTTATTTTATAAGTTGGATCGGTTTGATGAGGGTTTAATACAGTGCTTTTTCCGTCAATTTCTACTTCTAATTCTTCTAAATTTTTATAAGTTCTAGCTTCTTGTCTTGTGATATTAAAAGTATATTTAATTTCGCTTTCTTCTTGAGATTCAGAGGTTGCATATACATCAAAACTAACCGTTTTTCCTTCTTCTAAATCATAGGTAGCTAACCCGGATATTTTTGCATAAGGACTTGCCGTTGCGGTTACTTTAGTAAACTCTGTGGTATATGGCACTGATATGTTATAAACGTATGTCTTAGAATTAAAAGTGAATAAGGTTGCTGGTATATTAGATAAATTGATGTTAGTAATTTCATTTAATCGACTACCTGCAATGACATTAATGTAATAACTTTGTGGTTTCTTGTTTTCAGCAGTTACCCTGATTTCAACTTCTTTTAATACCCCTGGTTCTAATGGTATTTGGCTTGATGATTGTTTTTGTCCAGCAACAAAATACTCAACAGTTGAAAGTGTTGATTCTTTGGTGACTTGGAAATTGACTGAATTTTGGTTTCTATCAAGAACCATTGTTTTATAGCCTTCAAATTTCTCTTTTGAAAACTCAGGAACACTGATGTTATTGACTTTTATATCTGTTAAAAAGTTGTTTGAATCAGCTTCTTTTCTGGTAATGGTTATTGTGTAGTTTCCAATAGTTCCGTTTTCAGCCTTAACTTCTATAGCGATGAAATGATCTTGTTTATTCGTACTAGTGAAGGTGAAATCCACATAATGTTCATTGTTGGAATTATAACTATTTTTTATCGTTGATCGTTCTGAACTTGTAATAATTAGGCGTATTTTACTTGTTTGAGCATATGCAAGTTCATATGAAAAATCATTACCCGATCTTACAAATTCATCAACATCTTTTACTATTGTGGCATAGTTTTTATCCATATCTTGGATTTCTAATCCAATGATGTCTTTTAAATCTGATTGTTTGATGATGATCAAACTATATTCTTCAAAGTCTTTGCCATTTTCTGCTTGTACATGAATGTAAAATTGATTTTCACCAAAAACTAAATCACCTTTTTTAATGATTTTATCGATGACTTGTCTGTCTTTATTTTTTAATGTGATGATTTGTTTTTCTTGATCATAGGTTGTAACAACAACGTTTGATGAATCATTTGATTTTAAAATATACTCATAGGCCCCTTTTTGAGCGTTGTAGACTAAGCTTACTTCATCAAATCCATCTTCTTTGATCATTAAATTTTTAAGTTCAGTGTTTGATGATTTTTCTCTAGATACTTTAATTTGTCTGATTTCAGATGTTCCGTCTTCAGATGTTATTTTTATGTATACTATTTTTTCTTCACCTTTTATAAGGGTTTGGGGAAGATTTTTAGAAGAGTATGATTGTCCATTATCATATGAGTATTCTACTTTGGTTGTTGATACGTTTGGGGTTGCAGTTAATGTAAAGGTGTCTATTTCCTCTAAAATCAAATGATCGTTACCTAAAACTGTTTCTCCATTAACTTTAAGATCAATGGTTTTATCATCATTTCCTTTTTCTCTAATCACTGTGATGGTAACTGGTTTTTTTGTAGTACCATCTTCTGCTGTAATGGTAATAGTTTCTACGTGAGGGTCTATTACAGATAACTGAGTTAGTTCGATCGTGGTTTTACTTGCAGTTGCAAACTCTAGTGGAATAACTGTGATGGTAAGATCAGTTACACTAAAAGAAACTTTAATAGTAAAATCGCCAGATTCTTCCTTTGATATTTCACTTGGTTTATCTGTTGTAAGTTCGATTTCTGTGTTAGAACTTGGATCTTCCACAGTGATGGGTCTTATATAGGGTGTTACTGATTCTCCATCTGTGACGGTGATGATGAGCTCATCACCTGTTTGATATGGAATTGCAGTAGAATGGGGAATTAATTTCCCATTTCTTTTAATATGAATTTCTTGGGTTGCGCTTGCTTTTTCTTTGGTTGTTTTAATATTAAGTTCTTTTAAGCTGTCTTGATATGTTAATTCAATAGGTTGAGTTTCTAGAAGAACTTCTCCTATTGATGTTTCATATTTTGTGTTACTTGCTCCTGTGATTTCTAAGGAGGATAGATTGGAGTTAGGGCCTGAGTTGGGATTTCCTACAGTTAATTTTTTTAGTGCGTAATTAGTATATTCAACTACACTTGCACTATCGATTCTCCAAGATGCTCCTCCATATAAGCCAAAATCAAGACCTATGTCAAAATCAGTTGATCCGTCATTTACTATCATTAATGTTAGTAGTTTTGTTCCTGATTCACTTATATCCACATTTATATCTATATTCTTGTAACTATCCGTAAGAATAACTGACATAAGTAATGGTGCATTTGAACTATTATTTGCATTCCATACATTTATACTTTCTTCCTGAAAAAACGGAGGGCCTGAATTGTATTTATATTTAGCTGTAGTTATTTTTGATATACTTTCTAAAGATTTTCCTGTTAATTCAAGTTCAAAACCACTTAACTTTACATCACCACCAACACCTTTAGCCATTAAATCTATTTCAAAATAGTACTTACCTTCATACAAAATTGGTTTTAATTCACTTATATCATTAATTTCTGTACTTCCATTCGCTGTATTGGCTAAATAAAATTCAATTGCATATTGATCTTCCAATCCATATGACTTAGGAAATAGTATTAATAAAACCATTGTCATTAAAATTAATGAAATTATAATTCTAATTTTTCTCATTGTTCACCTTTCTTTACCAAAACAACTTACTCTTATTAATGTGGTTTGCTATTATATCGCTATCTAAATAATTGATCTTTCCATCAAAGTTCACATCAAAAGCTAATAAATTTGTTGCTTTAATATATGTATTACTTTTATTTACATAATTTGAGATGATATCAGAATCTAAGTAGTTTATTCTTCCATCACCATTTGTATCTCCATAAAGTACAATGTGTACTCTATCTTTAATTAAGCCGTCTTCACCTTTTAAGATGATTTGGTAACTAGTTGCTACTACTTGGTTATCATCTATTGGTTTTTCATTTGAATCAATAAAAATTAAATCATCATTGGTAAACATGGTTCTTAATTCTTGGATGGTTTGTCCTAACTTAACACCCCATCCAAGAAGATATACTGGATTTTCCTCATCATATTTTTCTCGTTCCTCTATTGGGATGGTACTTGTGATGTCTGCATAGTATAATCCTAAGACGTCTTTGAATTCATCTTTGATTTGGATATATCCATCGTATTCATAACGTGCAGTTAAGGTGATGTTTCCAATAGTTCCTGGTAGTAGTTCTTTGATGAGTTGACCTTCTTGTTCTATTGAATTAAGACTCATCATTTGTATTTGCATGATTAATTCAATTGTGTGATCTGTTAAGTACCAGCCGATGAATCGATGATCTGCTTTATAAGCACTTTGTAAAATGATATGGTCTTCTATGGTATATGTGGTTGGATTGATTGCTGTTCCACCATCTAGTTCATAGTTAATTTGATAGTGGATTGGCATCCATACCGCATGAAGATCTAGGCCGGTTTCTGTTAGTTTGAAGGTATGTTGGTCTAGATAAGATACATAATCATATCCAGCTTTTTTCCAACCTACAAAATAGTATCCTTTTTTTGTATATGCCACTTTTGGTAATGTGACCATTGAATCGAATTCTTTGACGATTCTATTCATAATTCCTTCTACTTCAACTAAGTCTCCATCCTCATAACCATCATAGAAATTGATATTATAGTTGTTTGCTTTAAAGATGGCTTTGGTTTCTAAATCAGATGTGATGACTGATAAATTTTTATCCCAATCAACAAAGCGGTATCCTTTTTTCTCAGGTGTTGCCAGTAATCCATAAGCTGAACGACCGTATTCTACATATTCTTCTATGACTTCTTTATCAATGATAAAGGTTACTTTATATTCTCTAAGCTTTCTTTCAAAGACTGCTCTGATGATAAGATCAGAGGTGATGTTGCTATAATCTGTATCCCAATGTGTGAAGATATATTGATACATGGTCGTTGGGGATTTTGAAGGTATTCCACTTGGTGTCTTAGCAGAATGCCCATAACTTACAGTTTGTCTGTTGAATAATATATCATCACCATCTATAAAGACAACGTTAAAGGTTTTTAAATTTTCTTTATATCTTGCGATGTATATAACATCTTCTGTTAGGGTATCTGAAACAGGTTTATCCCATCCAATAAATTGGAAGGTAGTCATGTCGGTTGGATCTTTTTTAGGATCATCTGGTGGGATGATTTTATCACCATATGAACCTACGATTTGTTTTAAAATAGTAATTTCATCTTCATCGTAAAATGTGTAAACATATTTTCTTAAAGTTCCTATGTATACTGTTTTTACGATGATATCTTCTGTGATGAAACTAAATGATTTATCCCATCCAGAAAAGATATACACATATTCATTAGTTGGTGGTTTGTTCGGTATTTTTGAAGCATCTGGTTCGGTTGCTCCATTACCATACTCAACTGTTTGTGAAGATAAAATATTATCATATTCATCCACGAAGGTAACTTGATATTTCTGTAAGTATCTGTAGAAAATAGCAT
>JAAYQV010000103.1 GCA_012519065.1 Phytoplasma sp. | reverse complement strand
CATCCTGAGCCAGGATCAAACTCTCCAAAAAATTTATTTTTGTTTCGTTTAATTTTAACTCATTTTTTTTGTTTCGCTTTCGCGATTATCCTTACTCATCATCATTCAGTTTTCAAAGACTTAATTTGCAATCTTTCATTAAGACGCTCTAACATTCTAACATTATAAAATAACCTTGTCAAGCCTATTTTATCAAATATTTTATCAAGGCATTTTTTTAATGTTATATGTTGTTTTAAAAAATGGTGGAGGGGGGCAGATTCGAACTGCCGAACCGTTAGGAACAGATTTACAGTCTGCCGCGTTTAGCCACTTCGCTACCCCTCCAATGCACACTTGCCTAATAATAATAACTTAAACAAACTATAAAATCAACCCTTTTTTGTAACTTTTTTCTATTTTGCTAATTTTATATGTTTTTTTCTTATTTTTTGATAATTTTCTTCTCTAATTCTCTTTTTGAGAGCATAATTTCCCTTTGGCAATTTAAACATCTAAGCTTAATATCGGCCCCAGTTCTAATGATTTCCCATTCGTTTTTACCACAAGCGTGATTTTTTTTTGTTTTTATGCGAGTGCCTACTGAATACATACTTAAAGCTCCTCAATTAGTTTTTTAACTATTTTATTAATTTTATCCTCATCTAAGTGTGATAAAACAATTTTTCCTTCACTGATCTTTACTTGGATGTCGTATTTTTTTTGAACGACTTTTTCAAAATCATAATATCTTTTTTCTTTGGGTTTTACTTTTATTACTCTAGCTTTTTTTTCTGTTTGTGTTAATTCTTCTATTTCTCTTACAGACAATTTTTCTTTTTCTATTTTCTTAGCTAATTTAATAATTGTTTCTTGGTTTCCTAATTTACTTAATGCTCTAGCATGTCCCATAGAAATTTGGTTATTTAACATCATTTCTTGAACTTCTGATGGTAAACCTAATAATCCAAGCATGTTAGTCACATGAGATCTGCTTTTTCCTATTTTATCTGCCAGTTCTTGTTGGGTTAAATCCATTTGCTTCATAACGTTTAAATAAGCTTCAGCTTCTTCAATAGCTGTTAAATCTTCTCTTTGTAAATTTTCTACTAGCGCAATTTCTGCGACTTTATCTTCTTGATATGCTCTAATAATTGCTGGTATGGTTTCTTTATTAATTAATTTACTAGCTCTAAAACGTCTTTCTCCAGAGACTATAATATATCCTTCTTTAACCGGTTTTAAAATAATCGGCTGAAAAACACCATGTTCTTTAATCGAACTAGCTAGTTCTGCGATTTTTTCTTGATTAAAAATACGTCGTGGTTGAAAAGGGTTTGGTTTAATAAGGTTTAAACTGACTTCCTCAATCACTTCACCTTCTAAAATATCATCCACATTGTGTTCTTTTAATAAATCTTCAATTTTTCTGGGTTTTAATTCCTTTTTGTTCATTTCTCTTTAAAACCTCCTTGGCTAATGATTTATATAATTTAGATGCTGCTGAGTTGGGTGCATATTTTAGCACTGGTAACCCATAAGTTGGCGCAACTTGTGCAGCAACATTACTGGTAATAATGGTTTCAAAGACTTCTTTACCAAAATACCCTTTGATTTCATTAACAACTTCCCATCCTGCTTTTGTTCTTTTATCCAGCATTGTTAATAAAACCCCTTCAATTAATAATGATCTGTTATTAACTCTTAGATTTCGTTGGACCAATCTGATGGTATTTAACAATTGTGTTAATCCATCTACTGCTAGAAAATGACATTGCACTGGTATTAAAACTGTATCTGATGCATATAAAGCATTTAAGGTCAATAATCCTAATGACGGTGGACAATCTATGAGAATATAATCGAAATCATCTTTTATTTTTTGAAGGTGATTATATAAGAAGTAATCTCTTTCATCATAGTCTACATTGACTTCTAAATACGCTAGATTAATGGCGGCAGGCATAACAAATAATTTAAATTGATCTAAATAAACAACTGTTTCCTGAAATGTTTTTTCCCCCATTAAAACGTTATATATATTTTCATTCAAGCCCCTTGTAATACCATAACTGGCAGTGGCGCTTGCTTGTGGATCAAAATCTATTAATAAAACTTTTTTCCCTTGCATAGACAATGCAGCAGCAAGATTAACGCTTGTTGTTGTTTTTCCCACTCCACCTTTTTGATTAGATATTGCAATGACTTTTCCCATAACTTAAACTTCCTTTACAATCTTTTTTTACTTATTTGAGCATACGGTCTTGGATAACCTTTAACTTCTTTTTCTTTTACAAATAAGATGTTTGCTCTCATGCCATATTCAAAAGGTAGTTCAAATACATTTGTTTTAACCTTTTTAACTTTTAATATTTTAAATGCGTTTTTACTTTCTTCTATTTCTTCTAAATAATTTTGCCCTTTAGGTGCTAAAAAATATCCTCCTACTTTTAGCATAGGAACACCTAGTTCTAATATAATTGATAGATGTCCTACTGCCCTTGCACTAACAAGATCATAGGTTGATAAATGTTTGATAGCATAATTTTCCGCTCTATCGTGAATTAAGTTCATTTGGTTAAGTTCTAGTTTCGTTGTTAATTGTTCTAAAAACTTAATTCTTTTTCCTAAAGAGTCTACAATCGTCACTTTTAAATGTGGATAAACTATTTTAATTGGAATGCTTGGGAAGCCTGCTCCCGCTCCAATATCACACATATTATTTATTTTTGTAAAATCAACACTTTGCGTTAACAACAAAGAATCATAAAAATGTTTATAATAAACTTCTTTTTGATCAGTGATTGCTGTTAGATTGGTGATTTTGTTATATTCAATTAAAAACTGATAATAAATTTCAAATTGTTTGACTTGTTTTTCTGATAATTCAATATTTATTTTTTTTAATTCATCTAGAAACATCATAGTTCTCCAAATAAACCATTAGAATTGAGATATCTGCAGGATTTACACCTAATATACGCGAAGCCTGTCCTAAGGTTTGTGGTTTTATTTTAATCAGTTTTTCTCTACCTTCTGAAGATAGGTTTTTAATTGAGTAGTAATTTAAATCTTGAGGAATGACTTTAGATTCTAGTTTAATCATTTTTTCAGCATCTTTATATGACTTTTTAATATACCCATCATACTTAATTTGTGTTTCTACTTGCTCATACACTTCATCTGAAACATCTTCTTTTAAAAAATGTTTGATGGTTTCTTTATCTATTTCTGGTCTTTTTAGTAAGGTGCTTAGTAAAACACCTTCATAAATTGGCGCTGAGCCTATAGCATTTAAGTAATTTATGTTTTCTTCTGTTGGTGTAATTCTTACTTGATTGCATAATTCTAAAATTCTATTGATGTCTTCTTTTTTAGCGATAAACTCTTGATAAGTTTCTTTATCAATAAGTCCTAATTGATAACCATATTCTCTTAATCTTAAATCTGCATTATCGTGTCTTAATAAAAGACGATACTCTGCTCTTGATGTGAGTAGTCTATAAGGTTCTTGTGTGCCTTTAGTTACTAAATCATCTATTAAAACCCCAATATAAGCTTCGTTTCTTTTTAAGATTAAAGGTTCTTTACCTTCTATTTTTAATCCTGCATTGATTCCGGCCATTAATCCTTGGCCTGCAGCTTCTTCATAGCCACTTGTACCATTAATTTGACCAGCACAAAATAAGTTTTCAATAATTTTTGTTTCTAAAGATGGGTAGAGTTGAATAGGATTAATCGCATCATATTCAATGGCATAAGCATGTTTGACGATAACAGCATTTTCTAACCCTGGTACACTTCTAACCATTTTTTCTTGAATTTCTTTAGGCATACTCGTTGATAAGCCTTGAAGGTACATCTCATCTATTTCTAAACTTTCTGGTTCAATAAATATTTGGTGTCTTTCCTTATCTTCAAATCTAACAATTTTATCTTCTATTGACGGACAATATCTTGGCCCAATCCCTTCAATAACCCCACCATACATAGAAGATTCTCCTAAGTTTTCGTTAATGATTTGATGGGTTAATGGGCTGGTATGTGTTAAGTAACACGGTTCTTGATGTCCCATGGTAGTAATCGGTGTATTAAAACTAAAGGTTTGGAACTTATCATCACCTGGTTGAAGCGTCATTTTACTATAATCAATGCTATCTTTAGCGATTCTAGGTGGTGTTCCGGTTTTTAATCTAACCACTTCAAAACCTTCGCTTTTAAGTTGCCCACTAATACCATATGTTGTTTTTTCTCCATTTGGTCCTGAAGAAACTTTGGTGTGTCCAATTAAAATTTTACTAGCAAGATACGTTCCTGTTGTAATAATAACTGTTTTAGAAGCGATTTTTTCTCCACTTTCTAAAATGATACCTTTGATTTTTTTATCTTCAATCCATAAAGTATCTACAAAAGACTCTAATAACTCCAATCTTTTTTCTGCCTTTAAGATCTCAAGCATGATTCTTGGATACTTTACTTTATCCACTTGTGCCCTTAGTGCTCTAACCGCTGGGCCTTTTGAGGCATTAAGTAATTTCATTTGTATTTGAGCTAAATCTGTCGCTTTTGCCATAGCCCCGCCTAGGGCATCAATTTCTCTAACAACAATCCCCTTAGCAGGTCCACCAATAGATGGATTACAAGGTAAAGAGGCGACCTTATTAAGGTCACCTGTGACTAACATTACTTTTTTATTCATTTTTGCTAGTGCTAGTGCAGCCTCAACTCCGGCATGCCCTCCACCAACAACGATACTATCGTACATTAAAACACTTCTTTTCTATATTATACTTAGAAATTTATTTGCTAAATCTTCTGGTGTGAATTTAAAATATTTTAACACTGCTTCTAATGGTGCAGACACACCAAAAGTTTCAATACCATAAACATGTGGTGTATATTTATACCACGCCATTGGGCTTGCCATTTCTACAGCTAAAATTTTAACACCTTTTGGTAAAATTTCATCTTTATATGCTTGATTTTGTTTTTCAAATAAATCCATTGATGGCATACTTACTACTCTAATATCTAAACCTTGTGTTGCTAGTTTCTTTTGTGTTTCAAGTGCTAAGGATACCTCAGAACCTGAAGCTAAAATAATGCCATCAAGTTTTTCTTGTTCTTTTTTAACAATATATGCACCTTTTAAAACACCTTCTACACTAGTGTTTTCCAAATTAGGTACAGATTGTCTGGTTAAGATAATCGAAGTTGGTTGTTTTTTAGACTCCATAGCTAACTTCCACGCTGCTTTGGTTTCTGTTGCATCCGCTGGTCTTATAACAGACATGTTTGGTATGCTTCTTAACATAACTAATTGT
Organism: Phytoplasma sp.; assembly: GCA_012519065.1. Lineage (GTDB taxonomy): Bacteria > Bacillota_I > Bacilli_A > Acholeplasmatales > Acholeplasmataceae > Alteracholeplasma. Next base: position 2,079 of record JAAYQV010000103.1, on the reverse strand, counting down.
TCAATTGGTTCATGGGTTGGCCCATCTTCTCCAACCGCAACCGAATCGTGTGTGAAAACATAAATCATTGGTATTTCCATAATCGAAGAAAGTCTAATTGCAGGTTTCATATAATCACTGAAGATAAAGAATCCACCCACAAATACTTTTAATCCGCCATGTAATACCATACCATTAGCAATAGATGCCATCGCATGTTCTCTTACACCAAAGTTAATATTTCTTCCTAATCTATTTTCTTTACTAAAGTGGCCATCTGCCCCTTTGGCTTTTGTAGAAGCGGTTAAATCTGCTGATCCTCCAATTAAGTTTAGGTATTGTTTTGATAATTGATCAATAATTTTCCCACTAACGTTTCTTGTGGCTTCTTTTGTGCCACTTTCGTATACTGGTAATGTGTTAACATCCACATGAACATCTGAAAAATATTGTTCAAATAAAAGTCCTTCTTCTTGATATGTTTCTTTATATTGCTTTAAAAGCTCATTCCAAAGTTTATTTTGTTTTTTTCCTCTATTAAAGACTTTTTTCTTATAAAAATCATAAACATCTTTTTCGATTTCAAACGGCGCTGACTGTGTGCCTAAATTTTTTCTTAGCAATTCTGCTTCTTGTTGCCCAATAGGTGCACCATGTACTTTGCTAGTTCCTTGTAATGAAGTGTCTTTACCAATGATGGTTTTAACTTCAATAATCGTTGGTTTATTAACTTCTTTTTTAGCTTTTAAAATCGCTTTATGCACAGCGGCTAAATCTTCTCCATCTGAAACATATAAGTATTGCCACCCCATTGCTTCAAATTTCTTTTTAGCATCATCACTATAAGCTAAATTAACCTCTCCATCTAATTGGATGTCGTTTGAGTCAAATAAGACGATTAGTTTTCCTAATCCTAAGTGCCCTGCTAAACTCATAGCTTCTTGTGTTACACCCTCTTGCAGGTCACCATCTCCACATAAAACATACGTGTAGTGGTCAATGATTGGAAAACCTGGTTTGTTAAATTTAGCTGCTAGATGAGTTTCTGCTAAAGCCATACCAACGGCGTTTGAAATACCTTGCCCTAACGGTCCACTGGTTGTTTCTACTCCAGCAGTATGTCCGTATTCTGGGTGCCCTGGTGTGTTTCCTATTTGTCTAAAGTTTTTTAAATCTTCTAATGAAAGATCAAATCCTGATAAATGATTGATTGAATATAATAATGCTGATCCGTGTCCTGCTGATAAAATGAATCTATCTCTATTAATCCATCGTGTTTCTTTTGGGTTAACATTTAAGTGTTTGGTGTATAAAACATGCAACATTGAGGCTGCCCCTAAGACGATACCTGGGTGCCCGCTATTTGCTTTATTAATTGCATCAATACCTAGTAGTTTTATTGCATTAATCGCCTGACGTTCAATCATTTTTATTTATCTCCTGTTTCTTCTTCTATTTGAGCTTCACTGATTTCTTTTTCTTCTGATTCAGTATCTTCAAGAGTATCAATCTCTTCATTTTCTGTTTGTTCATCTTCCAATACTTCATCATCTTCAAAAGCAAAATATTTTTCGTAATAAGCCTGTTGGTCATTTAGTAAGTTTTCAAATTCCTTTTCTCCGATGATATCTTTAATTTTTTGAGTCGCAATGACGTTTTCTGATTGGATATGTGTTTGCAACTCTTTTTGTTGTTTTCTTGAAAAAGTATATAGCCCTATAAATAAAATACCAATTCCAACAACCAATCCAACGGTATCATCTGCAAATTGTCCAATTAAAAGAACTGCTGCTAATGATATTGCAAAGGTTAGTAGTGTAAATAAACTATATTTTCTTGATAGCTTTGATTGTGTTTGATATGCAAAAGTCATAAAATCTAACCAAATGACATTAATTGCTGGTTGGTATAAATCTGGTAAGGTTTCATAATAACCTTTTTCTATTAACAAACGATAGTTTTCTCCATTTGATGTCCATACTGCAAATTTCCCTTTTGATGCAAATCTTGCTAGAAATGGTGTTTCATCTAAATAATACATTTCAATCTTAGCGCCATTATAATCTTCTGTTCTAAATGGCTCTCCCTCAATGCCTTTAT
>JAAYQV010000102.1 GCA_012519065.1 Phytoplasma sp. | reverse complement strand
TTCTGGCGTTTCTTTTGTTTGTTTTCTTACTTGTTCTATATCATATCGTGGTAATTTATATCCTTTTTCTTGATATGCTTTGTCTTTGATGCCTTCAAGATTTAGTTTCATTTATCCACACCTCTTATTTTGAACTTTTTTCAATTGCTTCCCATAATCCGTTTAAATAGGTCGCTCCCATTGCTCTATCATATAATCCGTATCCTGGCATAGAAACCTCACCCCATACGGCACGTCCATGATCTGGTCTCATTGGTCCTTCAAATCCAATAGTATGTAGGGCTTTTAAAATTGCATACATATCTAATGATCCATCTGATGATAGGTGAGCAGCTTCATCAAATTTTTTATCTCCTAAGTAAATGATGTTTCTAACATGCGCAAAATGGATTCTTCCTTTTAGCGAATGAATGATATCTACTAAATCATTTTTAGGATTTGATCCTAATGATCCTGAACAGAAAGTAACTCCGTTATGTGGGCTATCTACTGCTTTCATTAATTTAAGTAGGTTTTCTTTTCCATTAATAATTCTTGATAATCCAAAAACTGGCCATGCTGGATCATCTGGGTGAATTGCCATATTAATACCATATTTTTCACATGTTGGCATGATTCTTTTTAAGAAATAAACTAAATTATCAAAAAGTTTATCTGCGTTAATATCTTTATATGCTTCAAATAACTCTTTGATTTTAGCTAGTCTTTCTGGCTCCCATCCTGGCATTACAAATCCATGTGATGCTTGATTAAGTTTGTCAAACATTTCATCAGGTTTGATTTGATCTACTAATTCTTGGTCATATGATAAGACATTTGAACCATCTGTTCTATCTTTAGCTAAATCAGATCTTGTCCAGTCAAATACCGGCATAAAGTTATAACATACTAAATTGATGTTGTTTGCTGCTAGGTTTTCTAAGGTTTTGATGTAATTATCGATATATTGGTCTCTATCCGGGCTACCAATTTTTATGGCATCATGGATATTAACACTTTCGATTCCTTCAATTTTTAAGCCTGATGCTTCAACTTCATTTTTTAAAGCTGTAATAGCTTCTTTGCTCCAAACCTCTCCTGGTTTTGTATCATAAAGGGTGGTAATTACACCTGTTACCCCTGGTATTTGTCTGATTTGTTCTAATGTTACTGAGTCATGTTTTTTTCCAAACCAACGTAATGTCATTTTCATAGTTTTTTTCTCTCCTTTTTTTTAAACTTCGTTATTTGCTGCTACAATGATGATTTCTGCTGTAGGCTCTAGATCTGAAAGTTGAGTATCCATTAATAACTCTAATTGTTCGTAGTAGATACTTGTAAAGTCCATTAGTCTAGGTCCTGTACAAATATAGAAATCTGGTCTTAAGATAACTTCTGATTGGTATGATGCTCGTTTTTCCCATAAGTTTTTCACAACATTTTTGTAATTTTCTACGGTTGTTTTAACTGCATCACCATTTCTTCTTTGTACTCTGATGAATCCTTTTTTATCGATGATTCTAATTGGTGTTTCATTTCCTTGTGTTTTACCAAACACATAGAACTGGTCTGTCATAGTAATCGTGTTTACATCTTTTTCTTCTGATCTTAGGTCAACTGCTGCAATCTCTTTTGCATCTTTTTCTGTTAATTCTTTCATGTGACTTGATGTTTTAACTTCAGTTGAACCTGAAGCAATTGCTGTAACTTTTGATGTTTGAGGGTCAATCTCGATATGTACCTCAACGCTATCTGGAGTTGCACCACTTTCAATTGCTTTATTCATTGCTTCTAATTTAATTGCTTTAATTTCTTCTTTAGATGGTGATGGAATAACTCTTTCCACAACGTCTCTAACCATTGCAAGGGCAACCCCGATAGAAGAAATAACTTCTGCATTTTCTGGAATGTTATATTTTAATCCCATTTTGTTTGCAAAGTAGATGATTAAGGAAGCTGCTCCTCCACCAACACCAACAAGTGAGATTTGGTCTTTTTCTAATTTATATTTCTCCGCTAACCCTAAAATCACTGGTTCGATTTTTGCATATGCTCTTTCCATGATTTGAGTTGCGATATCTTCTACTGTTGTACCACAATAATCTGCTAATGCTTGCATTGCTTTTTTAGCAGATTCTAATTTTCCGTATGAGAAATGGTCTTTATCAACTAATCCTAGTACGTTTGCCGCACATGAGTTTGTGATGGTTACTCTTTCTCCGTTTTCTAATTTGATTGCTACATAATCTGTAGGATCTCCTTCTTTTGGTGAGAAGAATTCTACTTGTGGGTTTACCATTTTAGCTTCATCAGTGTATACTGCGTAGTCTAAACCTGCGATATGGGCACTTCTTGGTCCCACATCAATAATTCCAGATTTATTGGCTCTGACCATTGAACCACCTGCACATCCTAAAACTTTAACGTCAAGGGAGCTGATGTATGTTCTGTGTCCACCAACTTCAGAATAATCAATAGCCGGTCTACCATTTTTAATAACACCTATGTTAGTTGTGGTTCCGCCAACTTCAAAATAAACACCATTTGAAGCTCTTAGATACATTAATGACCCCATAACTGATGCCGCTGGTCCTGATAACATGGTTAAGACTGGACGTTTTTTCATCTCAGCAATTTCCATAACCCCACCATCACCACGCATGATCATTAGTGGTACATGAACGTTTGCAGCTCTAACTGATGCTTCTGTTGAATTAGCTGTTTCTAACATTTTTGGTAAAATACTACCGTTAATAACGGCTGTTCTGGTTCTTCTGGTTAAACCATAAAGTTTAGTAATTTCAGATGCCATGGTTGGTAACATACCATATGTTTCTGCTACACGACATACTTCTTTTTCGTAGTTAGTGTTATCAACACCAAAAGCTTGGGAAGCAACAATAACTTCTGCTCCTGCATCTTTTAGTTCTTTAACTGTTTTTTCTATGCCGAATTCAGCTGGATTTTTTTCTGCTTTTTTGGTTTTAATGAATCGATTGATCGTTTTAATTGTTTTTCCAGATCCTAATTCGATTTCTTTCATGCTGGTTTGTTTTTTTGCAAATAATGCTTCTATACCACCTTTTGCAATACCAACTACTCCTACTTTTGCAACGTCACCTTCGATAAGTGCATTGGTTGCTTGTGTCGTACTGTGAGCAACAAAGACAACATCTTCTGGTTTAATATTATTTTCTACTAAACAATTTTGAAAAGATTCTACAACACCTGCTGCCACCCCTGATGGATGATCGTGTGTTGTTTTTACACTGGATTTCCCAATGACCTCATGCGTTTCGTTATCTATTGCTACTGCTTTTGTATGGGTTCCACCAACGTCAATCCCCATTCTAACTGCTCTACTCATATTTTTTCCTCCAAATGAATTTTTTATGTGTACCGGTTTCTATAAATACGGAACAATTTTTTTGTTTGAAAAAAACTTCCTTTATGTGTACCGGTTAACTAAGTGTTTAAAAAAAATAGGTTTAAATATCTTTGCTTTTATGATACACCTTTTATTTTTGTTTTGCAAGGGCTTTCATAAATTTATTTAAACCTTTTTTTATTCTAATCGATATTTTTTATAGAGTTTTGTGCTTTCCTTGGCTTTAATAGGCGCTTCAACGAGTATTTCTTTTTTTACTCCTTTTGGATTAGAAATTCTCATAATTACTAGATCAATTGCTTTTTTACCTAATTCATCCCAGTTAGGTGTAACGCTACTAATTGGTGGTTGAGCAAGCATTGTCCAACCATGAGCCGTGTTATTTCCAAAGTCATCATATCCAATAAGTCCAATTTCATAAGGCATTCTAATCCCTAAGTTTTTGATTGCAATAGCGAGTGCTAAAAGTGTTCTACCGTTAATCGCAATAATTGCAGGAACACCACCTTTTGTTTTTTGGATGATGTTTTTAACTCTTTCTTCGACATCTGAAACATTTTTATGATCAATGACGTTAATTGAATCTTTGATTTTTTCTTCTGAGTATCCTTGATTTCTTAACATTTCTTCAAAAACTTGTATTCTTCTAAATCGTGGTTCAACATTTTCATATGCTTCACTAAATGCATAGAGTTCTGTGAATCCTTCTTGTTTTAAATGTTCTAACGCTTTTCTCATTGAACCTAGGCTATCAGCTGAGATAATATCATAGTTTTTATCTTTAAGTGCCCTGTCAATTAAAATAACAGGTACTTCTATGTTTAAATCTTCTAAATGAGAAGCATCAAAAGACACCGGGTTTAGTAACACGGCGTCTACTTGCTGTTCAATTAGTGATATAATAAGTTTCTTTTCTTGTTCAATCGAATTATTCGACGAGGCAATAATCATATGATACCCCGTATCGATGAGTTGCTGATTCATCGAATTAATGGTCGGTGCTGCAAAGGCGTTTTCAATATCTGAAACGACAAACCCTATGAGTTTGGTTGATTTTGTTTTTAAACTTCTAGCAACCGTACTTGGTTTATATTGATATTTTTCTATGATTTTTTCTATACGTTCTTTTGTTTCTTCTGACATATACTCATATTTTCCGTTTAGATATCTAGAAACAGTAGTTTTTGAGACCATTGCCATTTTGGCAATATCATCGATTGTTATTTTTTCTTTGTGTTGATCTTTTTTTTTCATGCTTCTCTCTTTCGGGATTATAATTGATTAAGTTTTTCCCATACTTCATCTAATACTGGAATACCTAATTTTAAGTTTTCTTTTCTTGTTCTTAACTCTATTTCTCCAGGATAAAATATTTTACCACCAGATTGGATAGGTGTAGATTCTTTAATATCCTCGATGACTTGATTGATAATACTATCCATTTGAGTGGATGTGTTATTCATTTTAGGGTTGATAGCAATAAATACTTGTGATATACCATATTCATCTTCTAATTGTCCGATATTGGTTACTGATCTTCCATTACCTAAAACAGCTGCCATTAAATCTAAAATAATGGATAGCCCACTACCTTTCCAATATCCCGTAGGAAGAATTCTTCCTGATGCTTCAATTGAAGCGGGATCAGTCGTTAGGTTTCCTTGGCTATCAAATCCACCATGAACTGGTAACTGTTCGTTTTTCATGCGTGCTTCTTCTATTTTGCCATAAGCAAACTGACTCATTGCCATATCTAATACAACGTGCTCTCTATCACTTTTTGGAACCGAAATAACTAAAGGGTTATTTCCGATTTTAGGTTCTACGCCACCCCATGCTGGCATATTTGGCGTTGTATTTGTCCAACAAATACCAATTTTACCTTGGTTAGCCGCTTGCCATCCATAAGATCCTCCACGCATCCAATGATTGGTATTTCTTAGTGCAACAACACCAATACCGTATTTTTCAGAAAGTTCACAAGCTCTATCCATTGCTTTGGTTGCATTTAGAATACCAATACCTAAGTTGCCATTCCAACGTTCAAAGGCATTAAATCCAAATTCTACTTCTGCTTTCTTATCTACTTTGACATAACCTTTTTGAATATATGAAACGAATCTTGGGAATCTGTTTACTCCGTGAGAATATATTCCATCTAGACTATTTTTTGCAAATACTTTTGCGGTGTTATGAGCATCTTCCTCAGAAACACCGTGTTTAACTAAAATTTCTTTTAACTTTACCAATAAGTCATCATAACTAATTCTCATTTTATCCCTACCTTTCTTTATTTTTATTATAGGTTAAAAAGTTTTGAATGTAAACGCATTTTAAAACAATTAAAAAAGCTTATGTATTATATACATAAGCTATTTTGTGATTACACCATTAAAATAAGTTAAATATTTTTTATCATGCCACATAATTAGCCACTGTTGAATTCTGTTTTTTTCATGAATGCTTAATTTTTTAGTTTGATAAAGCGGTGCAATTCTTTCATATAAGTCGGTTTCTGTAATACCTTCTTCTTGTTTTATGATTTCTAGAATAAAGCGTTTGATATACTCCACTAATGTTTCATCTTCTGTTCTTTCTAATTGTTCGACTGTTAACCTATGTTGAGATTCATTAAGAATTTCTCTGATTTGAGGTTTTTTTAATTCTATTTTTTCTGGGATTTCTAAATCTATTTCTTCCTGACTTTCTTCTTTTTGCTCTATTGTTTTATACTCATATATCTGTTCTTCTATCTTTGTTTCTATTTTTTCTTCTTTAATTGCGATGTTATTTTCTTCTAAATAAGTCTTTAGTTTCATCAGTTCTTGTGGTTTATTTTGATACCAAAGCAGACCATTGATAGGATAGATGTCCCATCCTTTTTGGAGGATTAAATTTGGTGCTAAAATGTTTCTATCTTTTAATGTTGGTAATTTTTCATATCCAATACTATCAACATATAAACAAATTGCCTTATCATCATCTTCCAAAGTGAGGCTATCAAATAGATTCTCATTATATTCAACTGAATAGTTAAGGTTTTTTAATGTTTGATAGATATCTAGTAAAACATCATTATGAGGTTGTTTTGTTTCATATTTGGTTTGATTGTCTTTTAAAGAAAAATCTAAGTAGTTTTTCAAGAAAGCAATTCCTTCATTTTTGTTAGGATCATTAATATCCTCAGGTAAGATAGAACTAACAATATTCATTTGTTCCTTAGCTCTTGTAATAGCAACGTTTAATCTTCTATACCCTACTTGTTGATTAATAGGACCAAAACGGTAACTCATTTTCCCATCCTTGGTTTTTCCGTAGCAAATACTTAAATATATGACGTCCCTTTCATCGCCTTGAACGTTTTCTAAATTTTTAACAAAGAAATACTCTTCTTTCTCCTCGTCAAAAAAATCTTCTAATTCAGGGTGATGTCTCCTGATTTTTTTAATTTGGTCTTCTATTTGTTTTTCTTGTTTTTTACTAAATGCAATAATTCCTAATGATTTTTCAGGAAATTTCTGTGCGTGCTCAATGACTTTTTGAGCAATAAACTCAGCTTCTTTTTTGTTGATTTGTTGTTCATAAAAACCTTCTTTTAAATAGTGGTAATAAATACCTTTAGAAGTCTTTTTGGGTTCTGATGCTGCAATTAGAGTTTTATATATCTTTTGATTTGAATAATAAATAAGTTCACTATATTTACTTCTATAATGCCAGTTGAGTTGATAGGTTGTTAGTGATGTTCTAGCGATATCTAAAATGGATTCATAATCACTAATTTCTTCAAAATCTTCTTCATCTATTTCCATGATTTGAGAGAAAAACTGTGTTGGTGGTAATTGCTCATGGTCTCCACAAACAATAAGTTTCTTCCCACGGTAAATAGATCCAATAGCGTGTTCAGGTACTACTTGTGATGCCTCATCAAAGATGATTAAATCAAACATATTTTCAATTTGTGGTAAAAAAGCACTTACAGTTGTAGGCGACATTAGAAAACATGGTTTCATATCTAATAAAACATGCGGCATTAAATCAATGATTTGTCTGGCCGATTTTTGCCCTTTGGTTTTAAGACTTTCTGCTAAAATCATTTTAATTTCAGGACTATTTTCTGATGGGTATTTTTTAAAAACATTCTTTTTGATTCGCTCAGAATTTTTATCTAATTTACTTTTTTCTAATGCAATGAACTTTTCTATATCCATCTTTAATAGGTCTGGTGTATATTGACTAGGATTTTTAAACTCTAAATAGCTTAACCACTCTAGGTAATATCTTTTTAAGATTAAATCATTCCATTGTTCTACTGAGTATTTTTTGAGTTCTTGGTAAAGCGGTTCTAATTTTTTATCTTTAATTTGTTTTTCTTTTTGATGATAAATGCGACTCCCTTTTATCTCTGAATAAACATGGATTAGTTGCTTTAATTGTTTAAGTTCCCTATCTTCTAGTGTTTCAATTTTTTGATCGATAAAAATCTCATTAATTTGCTTTAAATAGTATTCATATGCAACTAAGTTTTCTTGTGTTTGTTCTAATAACTGTTTGATTTGTTTTTTATCTAATTTTTGCCAATAAGTTATTTCTTTTTTGGTTAATCTAAATGGTGATGACAGTATCCATTCAATATTTTCATTTTCTAAAAGGATATCCTCTTTTTTAAGTTCTAACTCCTTAAGCTTAAAAAATGGTTCATAATTTTCTATTATGCTTATGAGTTCATTTTGTTTTAAATTGCCTTTATTAAGCCATTTATTAAGATTCTTAGAAAGTTCTTTATACTCCTTTGAATAGATTCCTAAAAAAGATTTACTATTTAATATTTTAAGTGTTTCTTGATAATCAAGATTTAGTATGTTTGGATGAATTTTTCTTAACTCGTTTAACTGACTTAAAAGCTTTTTGTTTTCTTGCAATGCTAATTGATAATCTTTTTGAGTTTGATAGATTAGTTTCATAGGCATTTTAGCATAATGTTTAACTTTGTTTTTATATTCCATTAGTTCTTGATATGTCTGTAATTTTTTGTTGTTTTCTGTGTTTATTTGCATTAAAAAATTTTGGACTTTTTCTGCTTGATAAAGAGTGTTTTCAATGATTTCCTTTGGTATTTTCTCATTGATTTTTAAGTTTTTTAGTTCTTTTGGAATTTGTTTGTTATCTTTTTTGACTAAATGATATTCTTTGAGTGTTTCAATATCTTTTAAAAGTTCTCTAGCTGTTTTTTCATAAATTTTTTCAATTTTATAGTTAATGACTGGCATTTCTAAATATTTTAAAAGTTGTCCGTATATTTCATATAAAGAGTGATTAATGACTTCATTTTTATGATAGGTATTTTCAAACTCCGTTAATAACTTTGTTTTTACATTGGCTAAATCTGTATGAAGCATTTCTTCTTTATACTTAAAATTCTCATGCTCTTTAAGTGCAGCTACCAACTGGTTAATCAAATGATCCTTTTTTACCTGATAATGATGTAAGTCTAGCGTAAAAATATCTAATCCTTTAGATTTAAGTTTTTGAGAAACCACTTCTAATGCCGCTTTTTTTTCAGCAACAAACAAAACCTTTTTATTCTCAGCGATTGCTTGTGCGATGATATTGGTGATGGTTTGACTTTTACCCGTTCCTGGTGGGCCTTGTAAAACAAAACTTGAGTCTGTTCTAGAAGCTAATATCGCTGTTTCTTGTGAGCCATCTGCTGTATAGATTTGATAGTTATCTTCTTCTTTCCAAATTGAGTCAATATCTTCTGCTTTAATTTTTTTATCTGGAAGAATCCCTTCATCTTTTTGATAAAGTTTTTGTATGATTTTATGGTTTTCTATTTTGTTTTTATTTTCTTCTAAGTCTTTGTAAATATAAAGATGAGTCGATGAGAAAAAACCTAAATAACTTTCCTCAATGACTTCAAAGGTTTCATATTTTTCTAAGGTTTGTTTGATGGTATTTAAATAATGATGAATATCAAAGGCTTGATGTTCTAATAGATCATAAACCGTTAAGTCTACTTGATCGATAGATAGTCTATGAACTAATGTCGGATTTAATACGATTTGATCACCATTATGAGATAAATTAAGTGTTTTTCTTCCTTTTTTCATAATCTCAACTGGCACCATAAGCAGTGGTGAATACACTTCTTTTCTTGTTGATAAATCTGTCCATTTTAACAAACCAAAAACTGCATATAAAGGATGGAATCCATATTCATTAATGATTTGTCTTTGTTTGGTATATAAATACTCCATTTTTGATTGAAGTTCGTTGATACTAAAGTTAGTGAGTAAAGTTTCTTTTCCTTGCCCAATATTAATTCCTTTTTCATTTTTAACTAGATGGTCATAAAAATATTGCATATCATTTTGGATATGAATATTAGTTAGGCGCTCTCTTTTAAAGTTGATTTGGGGATTTCTTAGACTTAAGTCTAGTGTTTTTTTAGATAAATATTCAATTTGTTTTTGCATGTTCTCACACTCCCTTAGTACTTACCTTTATACCACTTTTAATTGTAAATAACAACCTTTTTTGTTTAATTCTAGGTTTATTAGTTTTTTAGTTTTATGCATGTTATAATAGTGTTATAGAGGTGATATTTGTGGATTTTTTAGTTGGAACTTATACTAAACACAACAGTTTAGGTATTTATCGTTTAAGTGTTGCAAATGATCAATTAGGAGATGCAGAGTTGGTTGTAAAATCTAGTTCTCCCTCTTATTTAGCGCGTCATGAGGATTTAATTTTTAGTACTTATAGTGATTCTACCATGGGTGGGATTCGTATGTTTCGTCAAGGGAAATTAATTGCTGAATCATTGTCTTATGGAAAAGGGCCTTCACATATTAGTTATAGTCATGCGTTAAAAATGGTGTTTACCGCAAATTATTCTAAAGGCGAATTAAGAACTTATTTGGTTAAAGGTGATTTTTTAGAATTGCATGAGGTGATGCCTTTAGGAGAAAAATCTCATGCGCACCAAATTTTTTATCACGCTAAATTAAATCGCGTTTTAGTTTGTGATTTAGGGTTAGACCAAATTTTACTTTTTAAGATTAATAGAAAAAGACATTTATCCTTAGATTTAATTGTTCAACTTCCTACTAAAAGTGGTCCTAGACATTTAGTGGTTTGTCATAAAGAACATCGCATTTATTGTGTTGCAGAGTTAAGTAACCAAGTGTTTGTTTATAATTATAAAAACAGATATCTTTATGAACCATATTCAACGATTTCAGATGAGGTCGCTTTAGACCAACAAGCTTCTGCAATTAGGCTTTATGGTGATGACCTTTATGTTTCAAATAGAGGTAATGAAAATAGTATTGCACATTTTAAAACAACAAAGGATGGTTTATCCTATGTAAATTCATATGATACATTAGGAAAGCATCCTAGAGATTTTAATTTATCGCCTAATGGAAATTATTTAGTTGTGGGAAATTTAGAATCAGATAACTTAGTCTTATTTAGACGTTTATCTAATGGGGCTTTAGAGTTTTTAGACCAAAAAGATTGCTTAGAGCCTACTGCTATCTTATTTTAAATACAAAAGGGAGTTTAAAAACTCCCTTTTTTTATTGTTTTGGCCCAAAGCATTTAATTAATTCTATTTGTTCTTTGGGTTTAATGGTGATGGTATCTGTTGAGTTGGGGATGAAAAATTGATCACCTGGTTTAAAATCATAAATTTCATCTTGAGAACTGATGGTACCTGTTCCATTTAAAATGACTATACCATAAAATTTACTTTCTTTACTGGTGTATTCTTTTTCTGTGTGTACTCTAGTCATTTTAAAATAATCAATCGTATCGTAGTCTATTAAGGTTTCTTCTTGATTGGTTAGTTTCTTTGGTTCAATATAAAATTTATCTTTAATATCTTTTTCTGTTAGTGGTTGATAATTAAAAAGTTCAAACATTTTTTCATAACCAATACCTTGATGGATCATTTTTTCTGCAATTTTAAGACCAAATGGTGTGGTTTTTTCTACTCTAATGGTATAGTCTGTTGGTTCCTGAATTTCAATTAAAAAACATCCACTACCTATTGCATGTGGTATCCCACCTTGAATTAAAACGCAATCACCTGGGAAAACCTCTATTTTATTTAAGCAGTCTAGCATTTTTGGAATGTCTTGTTTTTCAAATAAGTCTTTCCATTTTTCTTTGGTCACGCCTTCTTTAAACCCTATGTAGACATAAGGATTTTGCTTATCTACTTTTCTGCCACCTAAGATGTACCAACATTCAGTTTTTCCATATGGTGAATTAAAATACTTTAAAGCATCTTTTCTAGACGGATGAACCTGAAGGGTTAGTCTTTCTAGTGAATCGATGAATTTAACTAAAACAGCTGTATTGGTACCATAGACTTGATGATGTGATTCTCCTAGAGTTTCTATTGGATATTTCATAATATATTCTTTAAGCGTCATATTAAGTTCTTCAATGAAACTTAGTCCTTCGACTTTATCTTCAGTAGGATTAATAGCTTCTGTGATAGACATAATCCACTCTTCTGGATAAGAACCGTCTGGTTTTTTAAGACCATGAAGTTGATCTATCAGTTTGCCACCTTGATAGGTTCTCCATACACGAGGTTGATCTAATTTTAATATTTTTTTCATGATATCTCCTTAGTTTTATTTCTTTTAGTATATACTTATCTATATTTTTAAACAATAGTTTATAAATAATTAAAAATAAAAGACAAGGAATCTTTTTTTAGATTTCTTGTCTTTGTTTGATGATTATATAACAAAATTACCGTTTTTAAATACTGTAACTAATGTGCCGTCATATTGAGTTCCAGTAATTTCCATATCACTTGAACCAAACATAAAGTCAACATGGATCATTGAAAAATTGCATCCTTGTTTTTCTAACTCTTTTCTAGATGCTAAAAGTCCGTTTTTAATATTCATAGGATAAGCACGTCCTAAAGCCATATGACAAGAAGCATTTTCATCAAATAGTGTTGTTAAAAATAAGATGTTAGTATTTGAGATTGGTGAATCGTGTGAAATTAAAGCTATCTCTCCGATATATTTTGATCCCTCATCTGTATTTAATAATCCAGTTAGAGCTTCTTTTTCTTTTTTAGCATCATAGTTAACAACTTTTCCGTCTTTAAATTCTAACCAAAACTCATCAATCAGTTTCCCTTGATAATTTAACGGTTTGGTTGCTACAACTTTTCCGGTAGTTACTAGCTTATCTGGCATTGTAAAATTTTCTTCTGTTGGAATATTTGGATTAAAATACACACCTTGAGTTGATTTTTCTCCGCCGCCTGCCCAAAGATGGTTTTTAACTAAACCGACCACTAGATCTGTGCCTAGACTGTTTTTAAAATGAAGTGTTTTAAAGTTTAATTCATTTAATTTTTGATTTCTTTTAGCTAATGCTTGATTGTGTTTTTCCCACTCCATGATAGGGTCATTATCATTGGTTATGCGACAAGCAGAAAAGATTGCTTCCCAAAGTGCATCTACTGCTTGAGTTTCTTCTAGGGTAGGAAATACTTGTTTTGCCCATACTGGGTTTGGATTAGCTACAATAGTCCATTGTGATTTATTTCCCATGGTGTGTGATTGGAAAAAACCTAATTTTTGTTGACTTGCTTTGGCAGATATTTGCATTTTAGTAGGGTCAATATCCGCATTTAACCCTGGAATAGGTGAAATGACTGAAATGAAGCATGAATCATGATTAATAAAGTGTTCATATTGAGAAACTACCCAATCATCAAATTCTCCTAATGTGTCGTTGGAAGCATATTTAAAAGTATCGTGTGCAACATAATCATCTGCCCATAATGTGTAAACTTTTTTAGCTCCTTTTATATAAGCTTCTTTAGCTATTAATCTTGTTAATTCTTTGGCTTCTGTTGTGGTTCTAATGATAACATATTGATTTTTTTGAACATTTGCGCCAACATTGACAGCAAGTTTAGCATATTTTTCTAATTTTTGATTCATCATTTTCTTTGTTTCCCTTCTATTTTAATTTGGCTCTAATATATTGTTTTGGCCATTCTATATCCGTTTCTTTATATAAGAAATATGGATCTCTTAATAATTTTCTTCCATAATAAATAAAATCTAATTGATTTTCTTCTAAATATTTATTTCCTTCATTAATAGTGTCTATAAGACCACCTGCAATGACCATAAGATTTGTTTTTTCTTTAATAATTTTAGCTGCTGGAATTTGATATCCTGGATAATCATTTATTTTCTTATAAATAACTCCACCTGTGCTAACATTAACGATATCTATACCTAAATCTTTAATTTCATTGATGATTTGTGCTAGATTTTCTGGATGTAGTCCTTTTGAATCATATTCTTCTGCAGAAATTCTTATTTGCAAGATTTTGTCTTCTGGCCAATATTTTTTTATTTCCTGAATAACTTGTTTTAAATATAATGTTTTTTCTTGATATTCATCTGTTCTATGATTGGTTAAAGGCGATAAAAATTGGTTGATTAAATATCCATGTGCTGCATGAATCTCTAATAAATCAAATCCAGCTTCAAGCGCTCTTTTAGCAGCTTTACCAAAAGATGTAATACTTTCATTGATTTCATCTTTACTCATTTCTTTGGGCCGTTTTAATTGATTAAATGCTATGGCTGATGGTCCCCAGGTTTCTTCATCTACTCTTGCTTTTCTTCCAGCATGATTAATTTGAATCCCAACAACGGTTTGTTGTTTTTTTATTAATTCTACCAATGGTTTTAAAGCTTCTTTTTGTTCCTCATTCCATAGACCTAAATCTTCATTACTAATTCTACCATTAGGCATAATGGCTGTTGATTCTAAAATGATGGTCCCCACACCGCCATAGGCTCTAGTTAAATAATGAGTATAATGAAAATCAGTGATAACTCCGTCTTTTTTTTCTACTGAATACATACACATCGGTGGCATAACAACTCTGTTTTTAAACGATGTGTTTTTAATATTAATGGGTGTGGTTATTTTCATTTCATTCCTCCTGAAACTGGCTTTGATAAAGTTTATAGTAGAAACCTTCTTGTGAAAGTAGTTCTTCGTGAGTTCCTTCTTCAATGATTTCTCCATCTTTTAAGACCAATATTTTATCTGCATTTCTAATGGTTGACAAGCGGTGAGCAATAACAAATGAGGTTCTATCTTTTAACAATTGCCTAATAGCTTCTTGTAAGATAGCCTCTATGCGTGTATCAACTGTAGAGGTTGCTTCATCTAAAATTAATATATCAGGATTTCCTAAAATAGCTCTTGCAATAGTTAGAAGTTGTTTTTCACCTTGAGAAACATTATCTGCTTCTTCGTTGATTAACATGTTATAACCTTGCGGTTGAGTTTTAATAAAATAATCAACGTTGGCTTTTTTAGATGCTTCGATGACTTCTTCTAAACTGGCTTGATCTTTACTATATTTGATGTTTTCAAAGATAGTTCCATTAAATAACCAAGTGTCTTGTAAAACCATTCCAAAGGCTTTTCTTAAATCTTCTTTTTTAAGTTCTTTGATGTTAACACCATCTAGTAAGATTTCACCTTCAGTAACATCATAAAATCTCATTAATAGATTAATAAGCGTGGTTTTCCCTGACCCTGTTGG
>JAAYQV010000101.1 GCA_012519065.1 Phytoplasma sp. | reverse complement strand
TCAATCATTGTTTAAAGATCAAGTGCTGACTGACTTAAGTGGAACTAAAGAGTGGATGATTACTGAAATAGAAAAGTTATTACCTCAAAGTATTGATTATATTTCACACCATCCAATGGCGGGAAAAGAAACATCTGGATATGCATCTAAAAATAAAGAGATGTTTCAAAATGCTAATTTCATCATCATTCCTACTAGTTTAACTAAAGAACAAGGATATCGTTATTTAAATGAAATATACAAAGATTTATCTTTTGGTAAAAAACTCATCATTAGTGCAAAGGAACATGATGAGTTAATCGCTTTTACAAGCCAATTAACACATGTTATAGCAGTATCCTTAGTTAATAGTGATACCCATAAACACACGAAAGAAGCCACAGGGGACTCATATAGAGATTTAACTAGAATTGCTAAAATTAATGAGGTTATGTGGACAGAATTATTCATTGAAAACAAAGAAAAACTCATAAATGAAATGGATAAAGTCATCAAAGAACTTAACACCATGAAAGAACTCATTAAAAAAGAAGATAAAAGATCCATTCAAGAAAAACTCATTTTATCTACTCAAAGGAGGAAAGAACTTGATAGAAATTAATCTTAAAACATATCAAATAGAAATTGAAGAAAACTTAATTGAGAAACTTCCTTCTAAGATTAAAAACATCTATGAGCATGAAAAACTTTTTATCATTACAGATGAAAACGTCTATGCATTATATCATCAAAAAATAAGTCATATTTTAAAAGATTTTAATCTTTTTTGGTCTATTGTTAAGCCAGGTGAATCATCAAAAAGCTTAGAAACTTATCAAAAAACTATTTCAGATTTGATTTATAAAGGTATAAAAAGAAATCATTTAATCATCGCCTTAGGTGGTGGTGTAGTTGGTGATTTGGCAGGCTTTATTTCCGCAACCTTATACAGAGGACTTCCATATATTCAAATACCAACCACATTACTTGCTCAAGTTGATAGCAGTATTGGTGGGAAAACAGGCATTGATTTACTGGAAGGAAAAAATCTTATCGGCTCTTTTTATGATCCAAAATATGTTTTAATTGACCCTAACTTTTTAGAAACACTAGATCCTAAAGAATATGCAAATGGGATTGCTGAAATGCTTAAAGCAGGACTCATAGGCAGCCCTATCTTATATGAACATATTAAAAATAAACAAAAGATTACCAGTAAAGAGATAGCTATGGCTATTGATGTTAAAAAAGAAGTGGTAGACATAGATCCTTATGATCAAAAAGAAAGAATGTTTTTAAACTTTGGCCATACCTTCGGTCATGCCATAGAAAAAAAACATCACTACTTAACATATAAACACGGAGAGGCTATCAGTTATGGTATGTTAATTGCTTTAGAAATAGGTATTAAAAAGAAAATCACACCATCTTTCTTATATGATGAGGTAAAAAACATCTTGTTATCCTATAAGCTTATCAAAGAGCCTCTTTTAAAAAAAGAAAACTATATCGAGCTTATTTACCACGATAAAAAAAATATCGCAGACAACCTTCATTTTATCGCTATCACAGAAATAGGAAGACCTATGATCTTTTCGCTTAAGGAGGCAGATATTTAATGATCATAAAACCTAATCCATTAACAGGAGAAATTACGGTTATATCATCAAAGTCACTATCACATCGATACGTGATTGCAGCAGGTTTATCAAATGGAACCAGCCACATTTCTAATGTTTTAGAATCAGATGACCTTAGTGCAACAAAAAAAGCTTTAGAGGCATTAAATGTTACATTTCATAATGAAAAAATTATAGGCAGCTTCCCTAAAAAAATAAAGTCAATGATAGAGGCTAATGAGTCAGGTTCAACCCTACGTTTCATGATCCCTATTGCAATGCTACAAAATGAGGAAATCATTTTCACTGGGAAAGGAAAACTTTCAGAACGACCACTAAACGTTTTTCAAGAGATGTTTCTTTCTAAAGGGTATACATTTGAATATTTA
>JAAYQV010000100.1 GCA_012519065.1 Phytoplasma sp. | reverse complement strand
GAATTTAAGTATTTCATAGACTTAATATCAAATGAATTCCAAATGACAAAATCTATGATTTACCAGATGCATCAAGTATCTTTAGAAAAGTACTTATAAATTTTAAAATGAAACTACATTCTTATATCATCTATAATCGACGACAAAAAAAGGTAAGTTTCCTGTGAATGGATTGGAACTGACCCAAAGGGTTGAGACTAAATAAAAAAAATGCACTTCTATTAGTTTCATTGTAAAATGAAATTAATGGAGGTGTTTTTTAATGTCTAGAAAAAAGAAAACATTTTATACAGAAGATATCAAACTTAAAGCAATAGAAATGACATACTAAAAAAGTATATCAGTTTGAAGGGAGGATTGATCAAAAAATAGTCATTGAGGTAGTTAATCATTTTAAAGATAAAGTGACTACAAAGACGATTTTAGATACATTAGGTGTAAGTAAATCAACATATTATCGTTGGTTAAACAATCAAACACACAATGATCTAAGTGATTTAGAGTTAACAATGATTGAGCTTTGCAAGAAAACAAAGTTCAGATATGGCTATAGAAAGATTCATCAGTTAGTGAGCAAAAATTTCAGTGTATCAAAGAACACAGTTCAAAGGTATATGCAAAAACATAACTTACAGTGCCGTGATAAAGCTAAAAAGTACCGTAAAACGGGTGAATTAATCGTTACGACAGAAAATATCATCAATAGGGATTTTACAGCAACAAGACCATTTAAAAAACTAGTGACAGATATTACTTATTTACCTTTTGGTTCAAAGATGCAATATCTTTCAAGCATTATAGATGTTTACAATGGTGAAGTAATTGCCTATACAATATCTGACAAACAAAACTTAGATCTAGTATTTGATACTTTGAATCAATTACCTGAATTAACAAATGATTGTATACTTCATAGTGATCAAGGTTCAGTATCAGTACAAAGTAAAAGAAAAAGGCATCATCATGAGTATGTCCCGAAAGGGAAATCCTGCTGACAATGCCTTGATTGAATGTTTTCATGGTAATTAAAAGCATGAAACATTCTATTTAGAACCCCATCTACAAAGTTCTAATGAAATTGTATATCAAGTTAATATCTTAATAGTTATAAGGTTTGATCTCATGTAATATACAAGTGCTCTAATAAGTTTTTGTATCGACTAAAAACTACAGTTTGTCAATACTCATTAGAAAATCTATAATGTTTAAATGTTTTATACCATGACGTGACATATCAAATTTATCTGTTGATATTACATATTTTGTATAGTGATCATTAATTTCATTAAAAACACCAAATTCTCTTTCAATTGTTTTATCTAATGATAATATATATGTAACTTGCACATATATTTTTTCTTCATTTTTAATAGCAACAAAATCAATTTCCTTGTTATTTATATTACCAATATATACTTTATAGCCTCTTCTTAGTAATTCAAAGTAAACAATGTTTTCTAATATTTTCTCAATATCTTTTTCGTTATTGAAATATATACCTCTAAATCCTTGATCGTTAATATATATTTTTTCATTAGTTTGAAGAATTTTTTTACCTTGAATATCCATTCTAGGAACTGAATATATAAAATATACATCTTCAGCATATTTTTTATAATTATACAGTGTTTCTCTTCCGACATTTCTTTTTTCGTTTTTTAAGTAATTACTTATATTAGTAGCACTAAATAAAGAACCCATAGCATTTAGTATATATTTAAGATAACTATCTAATAAAGATATATCTCTAACATTATATCTTTCTGCAATATCTCTAATTACTATTGAATTATATAGATCGGTAAGTAAGTTTTTCTTTGATTCTTGATCCTCAATTATTAATGTTTGAGGAAATCCACCAAAATTAATGTACTCTAAAAATAATGTTTCTAAATTATCATTTCCTTTATATTCAACAAATTCTTTGAAAGAAAAAGGATATACTTCAAATGAAACATATCTACCCGTTAAAAAAGTTGCAAACTCACTTGCTAGCATAGTTGAATTTGATCCGGTTATAAATATATCTATATTTCCTTTATTATTTAATTCGTTTATTATTTTTTCAAAGTGTTCTACTTCTTGAATTTCATCTAAAAATAAATAATATTTTTCGTTATCAATAATTCTGTTATTTAAATATTTAGATAATTCATCGGGATCTAATAATTTTCTATTACTATACTCATCGAATCTTAAATGAATTATTCTTTCATCATTAATTCCATTTGTTTTAAACTCATTTATAATTTGGATTAAAAGTGTAGATTTACCACTTCTTCTAATACCTGTTATTACTTTAATAATATTTTTATTATAAAATGGCCTGATTTTACTTAAATAATTTTCTCTAACAATCATACTATTCACCTCTTTCACATACATTTTACAGTTTATTTGTTCGATATGCAAGACAAAAACACACAATATACTTGATTTGTTCGATGTATAGGTACATTAAGATAGATTTATGAAACTTATTCAACATACAAGACAATTATAGATATATGAAGTATATGGATTTTTTACAAATGATGCTAGTATAAATAACGGATAAGTTAAACATAGAGAGTTCATGTTAAAATAATACATGAAAAAAAGTGAACTTATCAATGTGAAAACATCATGATAAACAGTTTAAACTAGAGGCGATTAAGTATCGCGAAAAACATCCAGAGTTAAGTTTGGCCGCAGTGTGTAGAAATCTTAATATCTCACAACCAACTTTATATAAGTGGACCGCTGAATTTAAAAATGATGGCGATATTAATCACAGGGGTAGTGGCAATTTCTCAAATGATTTAGAAAAAGAAAATGCACGACTACGAAAAGAACTTCAAGCTAAAGATGACGCGCTTAGAATCTTAAAAAAAGTCATCAGCATTCTGAACGAGGAACCCAAGTAATATACAAACTAGTTTTGGATGAGAGACACCAAATTTCGGTTTCCAGGGTGCTGAACATATTAGGTGTGTCTACTTCTGGGTTTTACGACTACTTAAAAAGAGAATCCAGTAAACAATCTTTACGTAAAAGAGATATTAAAGTACAAATTCAAATCAAATATAATGAATCAAAACAAATCTATGGAGCTCCAAAGATTACTGAGAAGTTAAAAGATACAGGCGTAAAAATAGCCGTTAAGACAGTATCTAATTACATGAGAGAATTAGATATTAGAGCGATATATATCGCTCTAAATGGATAAAAACAACTGTTGATAGTGATTTCAGCACTAATCTAGAAAACTTAGTCAAACGAGAAT
>JAAYQV010000099.1 GCA_012519065.1 Phytoplasma sp. | reverse complement strand
TTACAAGTGATGTTCTCATATGGCTTTTAAGACTATAACCGACTATCTTACGTGTATATAGATCAATAAACACTGATAAATATAGGTTTCCTTCGGCTGTTATTATATAAGTAATATCACCAAACCACACCTTGTTTTTTTGTTCAGCTATAAATACTTGATTGATTAAATTAATAGTAGCCAAATTATTTTTTGCTTTCTTATACTTATATTTATAATTAGAACCTCTTGCATAAAGACCCATTGCTCTCATGAGTCTTGTAATCCTTTTTCTACTTAGAACTAAGCCATAGTTATTAAATAGAGCGTTCTTTATTCTACGGCATCCATATCGACCATAGTGTTCGTTAAATATTAGTTTAATATAATCACTAATTACTTCATTTTCAATTGCTGACTTAGATTTTGGTCTAGAGGCATAAGCATAGTAACCTGATCTAGAAACACCTAATAATTTACACATGAAATTTATATTGTATTTATCTTTATTTTTTTTAATAAATTCAAATTTTACTATTGATTTTTCTTTAGGAAGGCTCGGAACTTTTTTAACAATTCTAATTCATCTTTTAGTTGTTCATTTTCTGTCTCTAGTTGTTTAAGTTTATTTTGATAAATAAAATCATGACTTCCTTTCCCAGGAAAAGCTAATTCCCCATATTTCTCAAATTCACTAATCCATCTATACAAATTATTAGGATGTATTCCTATATTAGTAGATACAGTTTTTACACTAAAGCCTTCCTTAATTACTAATTCAACAGCTTGAACTTTAAACTCTTTCGAAAATTTTTCTCGCATACATAGACACCTCTTTACTAATATTATATCTTTATTCTCTTATCTTTGTGTCTACTTTATTATAACCATTCCACTTTATTCTCTTATCTTTGTGTCTACTTTATTATAACCATTCCAATTGAAATAAAAACAATGTCCAAAGAGGAGCCGATAAAACGTGCTACTCAAAAGGATATTGTTTTATCTATACTTTAAATAAGAATAATGTTATATTTAAAAAAACAATTTAGCAGCGGAGGAATTTTATGATAACAATAATAAGATCTGATGAAGTTGTAGATGCAAGAGATTATTTATCAGAGATATTTGTAGAAGGATAAATGGCTAAAGATATTTAACAAGGATAAAAGTAAACTTAAAAAAGCATTTAGGCATGCTTTCATATTAGAATATTTTTATTTAGCAGAAATTGATGGGACATATGCCGGTATGGCTGCAGTATCAGATCAATTAACAGAAGTTGTTAAATTACAAAAAAAAGAACTTACTAAGCATCTAGGATTTATAAAAGGTAGAATTGCACATTATTTTTTAAAAAAGGAATTTGCAGCTGTTGAAAAACCAGCAAAACCATTGATGCCAGAAATATCTTTTGTTTCTGTTTTAGAATCCAAGCAGCGTAAGGGTGTAGCATTTAAATTAATTAATGAATTAATTAAGAATACATCATATAATACATATACTCTTGAGGTAGCGAGTTCTAATTATCAAGCTATTGCTTTATATGAAAAGTTAGGGTTTAAACATTATTCAAAGCATCCGGTTAAAAACAGTAAACAAGCAGGATTTGATTATTATATGTATATGGTTTATTCAAAAACCAACTAATTTTTGATAGATAAATACGATATTAAAAAGTTATAATAAAAACAAAGGTAAGTTTTAAGTCAAATTAGTAAATTAGAGTATTAATAAAATTAAAAAGAAAAACGGCAATAATATTAAATTAATATGATACCTTCAAAGTAGATATGTTAAATAATAAAACGTTTAACGTAATAATTTGGAGGTGTTTTATTTATGACGAAACGCACATTGAAATAACAATAATAAGTTTAATTTTTACCACTTTTGTCTATTTCATCAATTGTTCTTTGGTCAGTATGAGCAATTGTACTCCATTTGATTTTTGGATTAATTAAAACACCAAATGCTAGAAGAATATTAATCATTTCAAACCAAGGAAAGGTAATAACTGCTTTTATTATCGTTCCTTTTTTTGCCTTAATATTTTTTCTTTCACGTATTACAACTAGTGAAGCAAAAAAGACACTGCCAAGGTAGACTGAGCTCATAAAAGTAACAAAAATAATAAGCCATTCATACCAAAAATTTCCAGTAAGAAAATTTCCTGTAATTACTGCAACTAACATAGGTATAAAAATAAATTTTGCTAGAGAATAAAATGCATAGGGGAATGAATAAAAAAACATATCATATAAGTTAAAACTTAATTTTCTAAACATATTAAAAATCATTGACGGTAAATATTTAATAAAAACATAAGCCCTACCAGCTGTCCATCTTAGTCTTTGTCTATATGCAGTTGCAAAATCAATAGGTTGTTCATCATAGAAAACTGCGTCTTCACAAAAACCAATTTTAACACCTTTAGTTGAAAAATGTAGGGTGAGTTCAGTATCTTCAGTTAAACTGTGGAAATTCCATCCATCTTTGATTAAATGAGCACTAACTACATACCCAGTTCCGGCTACGTGAGTTCCAAGATTGAATCTTTCTCGTGGCCTATGATAGGAAACAACACTACGGAAGAAGTGGATACCATAGGCACTTGAGATAAAATTAGTATCGAAGTTTTTAACATTACGATAACTTACAACAATATTTTTGTTAACTACAAACGCTTTATTAATTTCATGAATAAAATTTTTATCTACTAAATTGTCAGCATCAAAAAAAATATACCCATCAAATGATAAGATATCATAGTCTTTATTAATATTATCGAAAAGATATTGAAGTGCCCAACCTTTTCTCTTTTTTTCTTCATTAAATCTTTCATAGACAATAGCACCATGCGCTCTTGCTATTTTTGCTGTATTATCGCTACAATTATCAGCAACTACAAATACTTGAATTTTATCTTTGTCATAAGTTTGTTTATTAATACTTTCAATAAGTTTTCCAATAACAGCTTCTTCATTTCTTGCTGCTATTACAACCGCATATTTTTTAAATATATTAGTTTCGGGATATGATTTCTTTTTACTAAAGACACCAGTGATTAAATAAAATACTTGATAAAGTGTTAGTAATCCAAAGATTACATGTGGTAAATTATTACGAATGTATTCTAAAATAAATGATATTATTTCTTCCATTTTAAGTTCTCCAATCAGTTGTTTGTCTTTATTATATTATAGTTCTAATTATTTTAAAATGAAAACTATAAAAAAAGAGAAAATTATGTATCTTTTTAATTTAGAATCCTAGGTATACGAAAAATTATCATGAAAATAAGATGGGTTTTAGTCTTCTAAGCAGTAGGTCAGGGGTTCGAATCCCTTCTCGAACGCCATATTTACAATGGACAAGACTTTCAAATAATGAAGGTCTTTTTTTATCTTTATAAATCCAAAAGCCTACTAAAAGCAGACTTATTTTTGTTATATAGTATTTAATTTCAAATTCATTAGGAGTCATATTATTTAAGTATGAATGAGGTCTTAATCAGTTTTGGCCTCAAAAAAGTTATAAGTATTTTTCTAAAGCTATTTGATGCATTTGGTAAATCATTGATTTTGTCATACTAAACTCATTTGCAATTAAATCTATGAAATACTTAAATTCTTTTTTATCTTGCATTGCAAAAACTAAAGATATAACAATAGAAATATTTATCATAGCTGCATCTTTGTCGTCGTTTTGAAAAAACAAATATGCTTTTAAATAGTATAGATGATGAATATTTTTTGTAACATTATATTTTTTACTATAAGCAATTCCACGTTCACAAATGTTTAATGCGGTTTTAAAATCACCTTTTTTTGTTAATAAATTTACTGTATTTGCATAAATCGTGGCAATCACTGCATGATGGTTATTAATGGAATATAATTTTTTTGGATCAAGTAGGATTGCCTGCAATTTTTCTAACGCTTTTGACCCCTTTTGTTCCATTTCAATCCATGCAATCTTTTCCAAAATAACAATGTCATTAAATGTATAAAATCCATTTTTAAGTGGTAGCAGTTCATTCATAAAAGAAAAATACTCAGATGTTGTGATTATTTTTGTCTCATACTCATATGTATAAACTATATATTGATAAAGAATTTTATTTTTATCAAGAGCGATATCTTCTATATGAATAGTTTGAAGAGTTTTTCTTATTTGGTCGTAATTTTTATTTTGAAGTTCATAAAATAATTTATATATTTTTTTATACTCATGTGAATTTTTAGCAGTGACATTATATAAAAAATCGTCTAATCCAATACCTAAGCGATCACAAAATAATTTTATTCTTGCAATAGGAATATCTCTATTTCCAGATTTGTATCTTCGATAAGAACTTTCATCACAAATATTTAAACATAATTCATTTACGGTTAAACCTTTGCTAATACGTAAAATATCGATTGCTTCGGCAATATTTTGAATAATTTCCATAATAACCACCTTTTAAAAAACGTGACAAATATGCACGCTTAAATTTTATTATTTAATTATATCATAAAGAAGGAGGGGTTACTATGAAAGAAAAATTTAAAGCCGTACTTGCCTTTTATATGTGTGTGCTTATTGATTGTATTTACTACTATAACACCAGTAACGACAATTACATTGAAGCAGGCAAACCATGACTTACCTGTTGTTGTAGAAGATTAACTTCACATTTATAATTTTAAGGAGATTTAATGTATGTATGTGATTCCATATATATTGAGAGAATAAAAATATGAAAAAAAGAAATTTATTTATATTGACAATTGTGGTTGCTGTAATAATATATACCACACTATTCTTGTTGATCGAAGATTTTGAGCAATCAAAAATTTATTATCAATCAATGATACTGGTAGGTGGCATCACTGGCATTTTAATTAATTTATTTGCTGTTAAAAGTGATAATGATGAGCATAACGATAATAAAAAAAGAATGTCTAAAAAGAGTAAAAAAATAATAATTTCAATAATTATCATTCTTATTGTTGCCATTATTTGGATACTTGGTGTAGTTGATTTGTAAAATATCCGGTTCAAAGAGAAATTTATAATGGCGCAGTCAGTAATTAGTATGCACGGCTAACTTGATATAACGTTAAGACAGTATCTAATTACATGAGAGAATTAGATATTAGAGCGATATATATCGCTCTAAATGGATAAAAACAACTGTTGATAGTGATTTCAGCACTAATCTAGAAAACTTAGTCAAACGAGAAT
>JAAYQV010000019.1 GCA_012519065.1 Phytoplasma sp. | reverse complement strand
TTGTTAATTGGGTCATAAAAATTACCCATATAACCCTCTGGCATGATGTGATGGTATTCTCCTAGTGCGCTATGTTCTTTATCATAGGGAAATTCTCCAATGGGGAAGTCCTCAAAGGTTTCGTTATATAATAGTTTCATTTTTTCTCCTTTTATTTATCCCAAAACACTTCATCAAAATTTGAGTGTCTTAGTTTAATTTTGTTACCGATGATGATTTTATTGTTAACTGGTTGTTGTTTTAATAGGAAATAATTATTCATGGCAAT
Source organism: Phytoplasma sp. (assembly GCA_012519065.1). Lineage (GTDB taxonomy): Bacteria > Bacillota_I > Bacilli_A > Acholeplasmatales > Acholeplasmataceae > Alteracholeplasma. The sequence continues at coordinate 2,434 of JAAYQV010000019.1, read as the reverse complement.
GATGGTATACCTGCCTTGTTTTTCTGGTTGTTGGGTGACGGTTGCGGCAATTTTGCCTTTTTTTAAATGATCAATAACCATAGGATCTTCATCTACTGTTAAAATTTTGGTTTGATAATTTAAATCACTAATAGCATCTAATCCTGCACCAATTCCTGAGCTGATAGAAAAAAAGATAAGATCTACTTGATGATCAAATAAATAGTTTTTAATGGTACTATAGGTTTCATCGTATGCTTCTGTAACACTTAATTGTTTGACATCATATTTATATCTAGGAATTTGCTCCATAAATCCTTTAACTCTTTGTTCATATCCTTTGATGTTATCTGATGTGACAATCAGTATTTTTCCCTCATCTAAAATAATGCTAGCTAAATCACCACAAAGATGACCGTTATTATAGTAGTTGCAGCCAACAAAAGCTAAACTTTCTAAGTCTATATCATTTGTACATGTTACAACCGGTATAATTAATTTTTCTAATAACTCTTTGACCTTTGGATGACCGCTTGAAGTAATGATGATTCCTTCTACTTGATTTTCTAATTTTTCTATGGCCTCTATTTGATCTTGATAGTTATTAATTCTTGTTTCAATGATAATAGGCTCTATTTGTCTATGTTTAGGACTACTGCATGCTTCTTTAATGCCTTTTAAGACTCTGGTATAAAAATCGCTTCCTATAGACGAAATAATAATACCTATTTTATGACTTTTTCTAGAATTTACTAAAGCTCTTGCATATTCGTTGTATCGATAGCCATGTTCATTAATAATTTTTAATACTCTTTCTTCTGTTTCTTTACTCACTCCGCCACGTTGATTAAGAACTCTATCAACAGTTCCTCTGGATGTATTGGCTAGTTTAGCAATTTCTTTTATTGTTAGAGACATTTAGGACCTCCTTTGTAATGTGTTCGAACACTATGTTACTTTGATTATATCAAATTGTTCTTTTATTTTCAATTTAATAAAAAAAAAAAGACCATTTTGAAATGGTCTTTATGTTTATTAAATATGAATTGCTTTGTCAATAGCTGCCATAGCAGTTTCCATAGTTAATTCTGATAACGTTGGGTGTGGATGGATTGCTTGAGCTAACTCATAAGCTGTTCCTTCTAATTCCATTGTTACAGCAATTTCACTAATTAGTTCAGTCGCATTGTATGCGTAAATATGCATACCTAATACTTCTAAATATTTTTTATCAACAATGATTTTTGCAAAGCCTTCTTTTTCTCCGTCAGCTAGTGCTTTACCAACAGCTGCTAAAGGTACTTTAGCTACTTTATAGTCTAAACCTTTTTCTTTAGCTTCTTGTTCGGTCATACCGATTGCTGCGATTTCTGGAGATCCATAGATACATGATGGTATTCTGTCATATCTCATTGCATGTACATCTTTGCCTAAAGCATGTTGTACTGCGATGATTCCTTCGTGTGAAGCAACGTGCGCTAACATGAATTTACCATTAACATCACCAATGGCATATACACCAGGAACTGATGTTCTTAAATATTCATCTGTAACAATGTTGGCACGATCCATTTTTAGATTTAATTTTTCTAATCCGTTTGAATTTGCTCTTGTTCCAACAGCCATTAAGATTAAATCTGAATCAATCGTTACATCTTTTCCATCTAGGTTATATGTGATTTTCTTACCTTCAACTGATTTTACTTCAGCTTTAGTTAAAACTTCAATACCATCTGCTTTTAAACGTTTTGAATATGCATCACGTACATCATTATCCATGGTTGGTAAGATGCCATCCATTTTTTCGATGATGATAACTTTTGATCCAAATGAGTTAAAGACTGTAGCAAATTCTACACCAATAACGCCACCACCAACAATAACTAATGTTTTAGGTACTGAGGTTACGTTTAATAATTCTCTACTGGTAACTAATGTTCCTTTTTCATATGCTTCTTTCACACCAGGAATTGGTGGAACAATTGCTGTTGCTCCAGTTGCAATGATTAGGTTTTTAGTTTTTAATGTTTCCTCTCCTACTTTGATTTCTGACGGAGAGATAACTTCACCATATCCATTATAAAGGTCTACTTTGTTTTTCTTTAATAAGAATGCAATACCGCCTGTTAATTGTTTAACAACGCCGTTTTTTCTTTGTAAGATTTTTGACCAATCATATGATATTTCACCTGATGTTGTTACACCAAATGATTCAGCATGTTTCATTGTGTCATATACTTTTGCACTTTTTAGATATGTTTTTGTTGGGATACATCCGTGGTTTAAACAAATCCCCCCAACAACTTCTTTTTCTATTACAGCAACTTTTGCACCTAATTGAGCTGCTTTGATTGCTGCTACGTAACCACCTGGACCTGCTCCAAGGACTACAATATCATAATTTTTCATTTTACTATCTCCTTTTATTAGCTTAGTAATAATAATGTTGGGTTAC
>JAAYQV010000098.1 GCA_012519065.1 Phytoplasma sp. | reverse complement strand
TTCGCTTTATGCGTTTTCTGATGTATACCAAAAGTAATATAAATCCCACAATGATGACAAAAATACCTGATATTAATAGAGGATACCCGAATATAATGGTAAATATTCTTGAGACAATGTTTGCTTCCGGATCATATGCAACATTTAAAAGTGTTTGTGAAGCACCAAATGTCATAAAACCACCTAAAACTAGTAAAAATATTGTTAGCAACAATAACATTTTTATCTCCCTCTCTGTATTTTGATATCTTATTCTATCATCTTAGGAAATAAGTTTTAAATGTTTTGCTTAAGAAATGTTATTTTTACTTTTAGGGTTAACATGAACCATACAATGAATCACATCTTTATAATCATCTTCTATCTTTTGATGGACCTTTTCTGCAATTTCGTGTGCTTTAATTAAACTAAGGTTTTCATCGACACCTATTTCAACATCAATATAAACTTTATCCATATGTTTTCTGGCTTTATAATCATCGATAGTAATGACACCAAGGACTGTTTTTATTGTTTCTTTAACTTTTTGATTATATTCTTTTGAAGGAGCTTCATCTACCAAAAAGGAAATAGCTTCTTTAAAGACTTTAATTGCGTTATAGAAAATGATTAATCCAATAATGACTGAGGCTACATAATCAAAATAAATGTAACCAATAAGACTTAAGAAGATACCAAGTAAACTAGATGAGGTGGAAAAAATGTCCCCTAAATGGTTATAAGCATCTGCTTTTAGACTAATTTGTTGGTGCTTTTTATATCCTAACATACTGATGATATATAAAAAGCTTTTGATTAAAATGCTAATAGCAGCAATATAGATTGTGTAAACTGCTGGTTTAACATAACTTTGGGTTTCATTATAGGTTATTAAGTTTCTAACTCCTGAAAAGATAATGAATCCTGCTGTTAAAAGCATGATGAGACTTAAAATTAGACTGACAATCCCTTCATATTTTTCATGTCCATAAGGATGATCTTTATCTGGTTTTTTTACTGATAATTGAATCATAACCATCAAACTTATACTAATTAAAATATCTGCTAACGAGTTATAGCCATCATCTACCAATGAGCCTGCATTTCCTAAGTATCCAAAAATGAGTTTCAATGATGTTAAGGTGATGTTTAGTATCAATCCTATGTATAAAATACGTTTAATTTCTTTTTTCATTTAAGATGTCCTTCTTTTACTTTATGCTTTCTATTATAACACTTTATAAAATAATATAGGACCTAAACAGGTCCTATATTATTTTTCTATCTTTATCTTCTTTAAACTTCTACCAATTAGTTTAGATCAATAAAGACTTTGATTATTTTTTACCTATTTTTTTAGAAAGTCTTTGTGTTGCAAATCCTAAAAGAAGAAAGGATATGAAACAAGAAATCAATAAAATCCATACCATACTAATTTCTGTGTTAAATATCGGAATGCTGCCTATGTTATAACTCTCTTTTATCGTTAAAATGATTTCCTCTTTATTTTCCAATGTAATTAAGTTAAAACTTGGTTCTAATAAATAATTTTTCATCAAGGCAGTCATATGTGTAAAAGGGATGAGTGATGAAATATTTTGGACAGCTTTGGGTAAAATAGATAAAGGCATGTAGATTCCTGAAATAAAACCAATCACTGTGCCTAAAACTCCTGAGATTGCCCCAAAGGCATTAACACTTGTGATAAAAGTTATAATAAAAATCATTAAACCTGTTGAAATAAATGTAAAGACTAATAATAAACCGCTAATAATTAAGATGACTGGTAAACTATACCAAATACTTGTTGTAAAACCGACGATTAAAACAGCAAGCAACCACATAATTAATGAGAAAATATAGGTGATGATTAAAGAAGATAAATAGTGTGAAAAAATGATTTTAAATCGTTTGACTGGTGTGACTAAAAATGAATTAATAATCCTTTTTTCAAAATCTGTAATGATGTTTCCTAGATTTCCTAGTGAAAGTGTTACTGTGTTAATGACTAGAATACCGCTTAACAACAAGGAATTAGCAAAAAAATCAATTTCGTTTGGTTGGTAAATAGTTTTTAACCAATCATTAATATAAGCATTTTTTAAAAAAAGAATGTATAACCCTAATAAGATAATAACAGAGAAAAAGGAAAAAAAGACTGCAACTTTATCTCTGATAAAAATTAGAATGTTTCGTTTGGTTAAAACAGTTAATTCATACATTTTGTTCACCTATGACATGGATAAAAACATCATCCAATGTTCCTTTTACAACCTCAAAAGTTTTTATATTTTCTTTTAATTCTAAAATAAGTTCTATGGTCTCTTGAGCATTTTCTACTTCTATTAAGTATTGATCAGATACTTTTTTATAAATCTTTTTTTCTTTTTCTAAATAGGTTGTTAACTTTTGTTTATCTTTAGGAACTATTTTAAAGTAGTCTTTACTATATGTGTTTTTTAATTCAGAAGGAGAGCCTTTAGCAATGATTTTACCTTTATGAATGATGACAACGTAGTCTGCTTTTGCGGCTTCTTCCATGTAGTGTGTGGTTAAAAAAATAGTAATGTTTTTTTCTTTTTGTAGTTTTTCTAAAACTTGCCAAACCAGTTGTCTAGTTTCTGGGTCTAACCCTGTTGTTGGTTCATCTAAAATTAAAATCTCTGGATCTGAAAAGAGTGCTCGTGCGATTTCTACTCTTCTTTTTTGACCTCCAGATAAGGTTTTATATTTTCTATTTTCTAAATCTTTTAATTCTAATGTTTCAATGATTTCTTGATATCTATTTTCAACTGCTTGTTTTTCTTTTAAATAAAGAACGCCTCTTGAAATTAAATTCTCTTTAACTGTTAATAAATCATCACTCACATTTTCTTGAAAAACAACGCCTATTTTAGTTCGTATGTAGTTTTCATCACTATATCCATTGATCAAAACTTCTCCTTCATCTTTATTAAGAAGCGTTGTAATCACGTTGATAGTGGTTGATTTTCCTGCCCCATTTTGACCAAGAAAAGCAAATAGACTGCCTTTTCTAACCTCAAAACTAATATCATTTACCGCTTTGATTTGACCATATGATTTTTTTAAGTGTTTAATTTCTAAAATATTGGTATACATTACACTTCCTCCTTAAGTGAATAATAAAATATGTCTACTGCTTTTGTACCATCTTGGTAAAGTTCACTATCAATAGGTGTGTCAATGGTTTCTATCCATTGACCATTTAATTTTTCTAATGTTTTTTTAGATGCTATATTTTCTGGGTTACAAGTAATGATTAAATAAGGCATTTGATGTTTTTTGGCTAATTCAAAGAGTAAGAGGCTAGCTTTTTTGGCATAGTTATTACCTCTATAAGGCTCATCAATTTGATAGCCAATGTGACCACCATAATAAAGAATGGTTTTATAGCCAATTCTTAAAGAACACTTGCCAATCACTTCTTGAGTTTGATTTAAGATAATATCAAACAGATAAGCAGGGACATAATCTTTTTCTTTGATATAGGATGTTAGCTGGTTAACTTTTAATGTAATTTCACTTGTTTTAAGGTCACTTGTTTCTAGGTGTTTAAATGGTGTTGGATCTATTAATTCAATTCCGATAACACCATATTTTAAAATATTCTCCTGGGTATAATACTGATGCATATCCGTAGGATTTGCTTTTTCTCCTACTTGATAACCCATAACTGAAGGATGAATGTTTTCATACATTTGATAAAAATCAGCATAGTGATGGATTTTATAAACAGATTTTATTAGTTTTTCTTTTGTTTTAAGATTTTTAAATTCAATGAGATCATTTTCTTTTATCGCTTTTCTTTTATCATCATTTAATCTTAATTCTATGGTTTTTGTTTGATTTTTGATTTTTGTAAATGATTCATGATAAAGATTCATTTGATGTTTTTTCACCTGATCACCTGCTTTTAATCTTATCTTTAGGCTTATTATAACACGCTTGAAAATACTTTTTGTACGTTTATTTATATTTTTT
>JAAYQV010000097.1 GCA_012519065.1 Phytoplasma sp. | reverse complement strand
TTAGCGTGTGGGATCATGTTATGAATACCATCCACCATACCTAATCCTGCTCTTAAAATTGGTACAATAACAACTTTCTTTTCTAATTCATGTGCTGTCATTTTGACAACTGGGGTTTCAATTTCTTTATTAACCGTTGAAAAATCTCTCGATATTTCATAAGTGATTAATCCACCAATTTCTGAAACTGTTTCTCTAAATGCTTTTGAACCTGTATTTTTATCTCTAATAATAGTCATTTTGTGATCTATTAATGGATGATTTAAAACAACAACTTTTCCCATTTTATTCATTTTCCCCTTCTGTGATTTTGTCAATTCTTCTTTGATGCCTATCTTCAAATTTTGCATCTAAGAAGGCATCGATGATTTTGAAGGCTTTATCTTGTGGGGTTGTTCTTCCACCTAAAGCAATCACATTGGCATTGTTATGTTCTTTTGCTAAACGACCGGTCAATTCATCATACACCAGAGCTGCTCTAACACCTTTTACTTTGTTTGCAGCAATACTAATGCCGATTCCTGTCCCGCAAACAACAATTCCTAAATCTGCTTGTTTTGATACAACCGCGTTTCCTACTTTTTTTCCGTAATCGGGATAATCAACGCTAGTTTCACTGTTTGTTCCTAAGTCTTCAACTTCTATTTTTTTGCTGTTCAAATGTTTTTTGATAGCCTCTTTTAGTTGAAAACCTGCATGGTCACTGCCAAGAGCTATTTTCATATGTTCCCTCCATTATTTTATATAATTTCATTATAGCATATTTACGACATTTTACGCGGATATCCATAAAAATTTGATTAGTTGTTTTCATCAATGATTTCTAAGTTTTTAGGTTCCTTTGAAATAAGGTAAATAAGTCTTGCTGCTGCTCCAATGATTGGATTTACACCTTGTTCCCATTTTTCAATGGTTTTTTTAGAAACGCCTAAATAGTTTGCCATTTGAACTTGTGTCAGTTCTAATCTATTTCTAAGTTCTTTTAAAAAAAGACCATCAATGTTTCTGTAATGTTTGTCTTCCTTTTCATTTTTTTGCTTTTCTATCCACTTTTTAATTGTGTTCTTACTTCGCATTTTATACCCTCTCTTTTACCCTATTTAATAGGGCTAATAATAGTTTATCATTTTTATATTGATTATTCAAATACTTCTATTCAAATTTATCTTTTTTATTTACTTTGCTACTATAAAAAAAGGAACTATACTAAGTTCCCTATTTTTTGGTTTCTTTTGCGATCTACTTCTTTTAAATAAATCTTTCTAACTCTAATATTTTTAGGTGTAATCTCCACTAATTCATCATCATTAATAAACTCTAAACATGCTTCTAAACTCATTGGTTTAGCTTTTTTTAAGACGATGGTGGTATCTTTACTTGCAGCTCTCATATTAGTTAATTGTTTTTCTTGAATGACGTTAACGACTAAATCATTATCTTTATTAGATTCACCAATAATCATGCCTTCATAAACTGCTGTTCTTGGTTCAACAAACATAATTCCTCTATCTTCTAGTCTTGCTAGTGCATAAGTGGTTGTCATACCACTGCTCATTGAAATTAAAGATCCTGCTTGTCTGTTACCAACAGCCATTTGAATCATTGGGCGATATTCAATAAAGATATGGCTTAATATACCATACCCTTTAGTAGCGGTTAAAAATTGAGTCATTAACCCGATTAATCCACGAGATGGCATTTCATAAATGATTCTAGTTTGTGTTCCTATTTGTTCCATTTTTATTAAAGTTGCTTTTCTATCGCCTAGTAATTCAATAACTGACCCAACACTTTCAGATGGTGTATCAATTTGAACTTCTTCAAATGGTTCATATTTGACATCATCAATCACTTTAATGATAACTTTTGGTCTAGAAACTTGGAATTCATAACCTTCACGTCTCATGTTTTCAATTAGAATACTTAAATGTAATTCTCCACGACCAGACACAGTCCAAGATTCTGATCCTGGTACACGATCTACTTTTAAACTCACATCTTTTTGAGTTTCTTTGTATAGTCTTTCTTCTAATTTTGATGCTGTTACAAATTTTCCTTCTTTACCTGCAAATGGGCTGTTGTTAGGGGAAAAAGTCATTTGGACCGTTGGTTCTTCAATAATTAATGGTGCTAAAGCTTCTTCAAATCCAACATCTGTGATGGTGTCACCTACGTGGATATCTGATAATCCTGAGATAGCAATGATATCTCCTGCATATGCTTCTTCTGTTTCCACTTTGTTTAATCCAACAAAGCGGTATATTTTTTGTACTCTAAATTGTTCAATTTTACCATTTGATTTCATAACACTGGCTTGCTGGTTAACTTTAATTTTCCCACGGTATATTTTACCAATGCCCATTCTTCCGACATATTCATTATAATCGATGAGTGCTGGTTGAAACTGTAAAGGTCCTTCTTGAACTTGTGGTTTTGGTACATATTTAACAATAGCTTCAAATAGCGGTTCCATGTTTTTTGCGTCTAAGAAAGACTCATTCATACTAGTTAATCCTTGTAATCCTGATGCATAAACCACTGGAAACTCTAATTGCTCCTCAGTAGCGTTTAAATCGATGAATAAATCAAAAACTTGGTTTAATGCACTTCTTGGATCAGCAAAAGGTCTATCTACTTTATTGATAACTACAATAGGTTTTAAGTTTTCTTCTAAGGCTTTTTTTAATACGAATTTGGTTTGCGGCATCACACCATCTTTAGCATCAACTAACAATAAAACACCATCAACCATTTTCATAATTCTTTCTACTTCTCCAGCGAAGTCTGCGTGTCCTGGAGTATCTAAAACGTTAATATGATAGTTTTTATAATTGATAGAGGTTGTTTTGGCTAAAATGGTAATGCCTCGTTCTCTTTCAATGTCATTACTATCCATAACTCTTGATTCAACTTGTTGGTTTTCTCTTAAGGTTTCACTTTGTTTTAATAATTGATCCACTAGGGTTGTTTTACCATGGTCAACGTGTGCAATAATTGCGATATTTCTAATTTCCATTTTTTCACTCTTTTCTAAAATCCTTTATTATTTTATCACACTTTGGTGTTTTCTTTTTTCTTTTCGTAAAAAAATATGATGAAAACGCAATGCACAATAAAAAAAAGGACTGAATAAGTCAGTACCTTTTACTATTTTTTTAAGCTTTTTACAATCATTTCTTTAGTGATTGAGCCTTCTCTAAGTATTTTAATTTCATCAGTTATTAAAACAACTGTAGAGGCTATTTTTAAGATTTCTTGGTCATTTGGATAAACTTTGTTTAATAAATGACCATATTTGTCTTTGATTTCTTGATAATCATTTAATTCTTTTTCACCACTTTGATTCATTGAAGTGGTTTTCATTGGCCCAAGTTTCTTAATGATTTTTAAGGCCGTCAAATGATTAGGAATTCTTACGCCAATCGTTTTTTCACCTGTTTTTTCATAGTAAGAAGG
>JAAYQV010000096.1 GCA_012519065.1 Phytoplasma sp. | reverse complement strand
TTTGACTCACAAAAGTACTTCTACTCGAGTTGACTTCCCACTGATTTGATATTTGATTGAAAATCATTAAGTTACTAATCATTAAAACAAAAACTGATAATAAAGAGATGATTTGTCCTCTTAAACTAGTTAACACAGGTCTAACTGGTTGTTCCTCTTTTTTGGGATCATAAAGGAAGTGTAGTATAAATAAGATGACTGCTGGAATAAAAAGAATGATTCTATAATATAAGAAGACTTCTTTTAAAGATTCTAGCATAATACTACCTGCTAAAGCGGGTGCTGGGTTTAAGAATAAGGTTAGTGAGAAAAAGGAAAAGGATGTTCCGTAGTACTTTGTGAATATCGTTAATCCAAAGACCGCTGTATTTAATAAAAGTGTTGTAATTGCCAATGTTAAAATTCTTTTTTTAGGGCTTTTTACTATCATAAATATGACTGTAAAAATTAATAATAAAATAGCAAAATCACCAAGGAAAGCATTAAACTCCCCCAGTGGATTTCTTTTAAACGTGACAATGTATTTATTTAGTTTTCTAGTTATTAATGCGTATCGATTAATTAAATTCAATAGAAAAAAGGATACGATTGAAATATTAAATATACTTCTATTGCTTATTTTTTTCATCCTTTTACCACCTTTGCATAACAATTATATCATATTCATTTTGTAAAGAATATTTTTTTATTTATTAAACATTACTTTTTCTGAATTAAACATAACTGTTAGTAAATATATCCCAATCCCTACAATTCCTAAGTTTACAAAACTGGTAATCATTAAGTTGATGGTATTTATCTCCAAACTTAAAATAGCAGAAATTGATTGAACTGAATTATAGATTGGGATGAAGTAATATGCTGTCTTGTTTGCACTTAATCCGCTCATTGAAGTGATTCCAACCAACATATTTACAATCATTAAAACAGATGATAGCGAACTTGCTTCTTTAATTGATTTAGCATATGCAGAAACAATTGAAATTAACACAACATAAACTAAAGTTGTCGTAATTAAAACAAAGAATAAAAGTAAATACTCTCCTACGCCGTAAATAGATAAATCCAGTGAAACACCACTCATAAGTTGTGGTAATGAAAGCATAAGACCTATGAAGCTAGATGCCGCACTAGTTAGAGAAACAATACTTAAAGAAATGATTTTACCTAGTGCAATTTCATTTCTCTTAACTGGTGTTGCTAACAAGGTTGCAATAGTTCCTCTTTCTTTTTCTCCAGCAATAGATTCAATAGAAATTGACATGGCTCCTGTAAATAAGAATGTTACTAGTAGGAATGGAACAAGCATTGTGATGATTTGTATCGTCATGGATTCTTTACTAGCTAAGTCATATTCAATATTTGAATCTGCGTTGACTCTAAATTTTTCAGAAATGCTTTCTTGAAATGAGATTAACCCTGATGTGTAGATATTATATAGTGTGTAGGATTCTTTTTTAGAAGAGTTATGATAAATCTTAACAATAGGTGATGTGTTGTTTCCTTGGATCTCTGGGTCAAAGTTAAGTGCATCATCATAAAAGTTTGTAGGATATACAACATAAAGATCTAAAGTTTTATCTCTTAATGCTTGAAAGTAAATCTCATCATCCGCTGTTGTAAGATAAGTGATTTCATATTTATTTGAAGATAGGAAAGCAAAATGATTTTCTAATCTTTCATCAAAATTAACCACAACTGCTTGGTACTGATAATCATCTTCAACTTCTTGGCCGTTTGCGGTAAAGTCTCCCATGATACTGTATAATACAAAGATTAAAATTCCTGGTAATAGTAAGGATATTACCATACGTCTGTCTGTAAAAAAGCGTCTTAGTTCTTTTTTTATAATGGTCATAATATTTTTCATATCGCTTCATCTCCATAGGTTGCATATAATTCAAAAAAGTAATCTTCTAATGATTTTTCTTTTGTCATATTTTCTAACGTATCATCAGCAACCATTTTTCCATTGATGATAATACCTACTCTATCACATAGTTTTTCTACTAAAGAAAAGATGTGTGTAGATAAGATAATGGTTTTTCCTAGATTTTTTAGTTCTACTAAAAAGTCTGTCACTGTTTTTGATGTAATAACATCTAATCCGTTGGTTGGTTCATCAAAGATGATAATTTCTGGATCATGTACAATTGAAACTACTAAAGAAACTTTTTGTTTCATCCCTGTTGAAAGATCTGATATTTTAACTTCTTTAAATTCCTCTATCCCGAATTTGTGGAATAACATATCTTTTCTTTCTTTTAATTTTTCTGGTTTTACACCTTGAAGGGTACCAAAATAATCAAATAAGTAATTGGGTGTAAAAAATTCTTCTAGTTTAAGTTCGCTTGTTAAAAAACCAATTTTATTTCTAACTTCATATGGTTCTTTGGTAATTGAACTCCCATCAACAAACGCCTCTCCTGAGTCTGGTTTAATGAGGGTTGAAAGCATTCTTAGGGTAGTTGTTTTACCTGCTCCGTTGGGGCCTAGTAATCCATATATTTCACCTTTGTAGGTTGTAAATGATAGATTGTCTACCGCTACTTTAACTTTGTTTTGTGTTTTTTCTAGTTTTTGTTGTTTTTTAGACAACTTAAAGGTTTTAGAAAGGTTATTTACTACTAATAATTCATTCATACATGATACCTCCGTTTTTAGTGTTTTTATTATATCATAAGTCTATCTGTGTTTCCTTCTTCTCTTAGTGTTAAGTTTCTTTTATTCTTGGATGTGTGTTATTTTGTCATAGATGAGATTAAACCTGACTCTTTTT
>JAAYQV010000095.1 GCA_012519065.1 Phytoplasma sp. | reverse complement strand
CCTCTTTGATTTAAAATAGCATCAATGGCAATAGTGGTTTTACCTGTTTGTCTGTCACCAATGATTAACTCTCTTTGACCTTTTCCAATTGGAACTAAAGCATCAATCACTTTAATTCCTGTTTGTAGTGGTTCATTAATTGGTCCACGATCCATGACAGCAACCGCTGGTCTTTCAACAGGTAATGTTTTTTCTATTTTTAAAGCTCCTTTTAAATCCAATGGATTTCCCAAGGGATCAATGACTCTTCCTAAAAGAGATTCTCCCACAGGTACTTCAAATATTTTTTTAGTTGTTTTAACTAAGTCTCCTTCTTTTATTAGATCAGCATTTCCAAATAAAATAACACCTACATGGTGTGCCTCTAAGTTGAAAACCAATCCTTTGACTTGATGAGGAAACTCTACAAGTTCTCCTAAAATTGCTTGATTAAGACCATAAACGATAGCAATACCATCACCGACACTTAAAACTTTACCAACATTTTCTAGTTGAATATCATCTTCATATGATTCTATTTGCTTTTTGATGATTGCACTCATTTGATCAAAGTCAATTTTTGGCATAATGATTCCTCCTTTTTATATACTGGATTGTAATTTTTTTAACTGCGTTTTAATAGAATGATCTATGCTCATTCCTTGATAAACGATTCTTACTCCCTTAATAAGGCTCTTGTCGATAACAATATCAAACTTAAGTTCTAAATCTGGAAAGTAAGGTTGTAGTTCTTCTTTTAATAAAGATATTCTTTCTTTGGTTGGTTTTTTTGCAACATAGACATTGATGTATGCTACTTTTTGTTCTTTGCTAGAAACAGAAAGCCATTCGTTGTATATCAACTCTATATCTAAAATATGTTTGTTTTTAACAACAACATAGATGAACTGTAAGAAATCTTTATTAAAAGAGGGCAAACTAAAAATCATCTCTCTTTTTTTATCTGCCTTAACTACAGGAGAGGCCATTACTTCAATCCATTTTGGTTGTTCTTTGATAAGCGAATAAAAACGGTCAAATTGCTCAACATATTCATCTAACGTATTCTTACGCATTGCAATTTCAAACAATGCTAAAGCATATTTGTCAGCAACCATAATTAATACAGACTTTCATCAATGATTTCATCCAACATAGCTTCATAGGTGTCACCATCTATTTCATGCTGAAGGATTTTTTCTGCAGCATCAAAAGCAATGTCTTTAATCATGTTTCTAATTTTTTCGTTAGATTCTCTAATTTCTTGTTGGATATCTAATTCGACTTGGTCTAAACGACGTTTAGCTTCAAGTCTTGCTTCTGCAATGATTTTTTCTTTTTCTTGTTGTGCTTCTTCTTGCAACGCTTTTTTGATATCTTGAGCTTCAATTTTTACAGTTTCGTATTCTTTTAATGTTTCTTGTTTGACTTGTTGTAGTCTTTCTTTTTCATTTTTTGCTTCGTATAGCTCTTTATTTAAGGCATCTTGCTTTTTTTCAATAAAGTTAGTAATTGGTTTCCATAAAAAAACCCTTATTACAATGATCAAAACTAAAGTTGCTAATAATTGCCATACGATCATTTGCCAATCACTGAAAATAGCTTCTAGCTCTAACATCAGTTGATCAACAATTTCTTTGAAAAAATCCATTTTACATCATTCCTTTTTTATTTAGTGGTAAGAATAAAGGCAATAATCAAAGCATAAATACCTGATGTTTCAACGATTGCTTGTCCTAAAACCATGGTTGCCATGATTTTTCCTGACGCTTCTGGCTGTCTTCCGATAGCTTCAACAGCTTTCATCGCTGCTAGCCCTTGTCCTATACCTGCCAGTCCTGATGCTAAAATAGCTAAACCTGCTCCTAAGTATGCAACTCCGCTATCTGTAATTAAACTTGCTGCTTCTGCAAATGTGTTTAATAATGTTAATAAATTCATAATTATCTATAATCCCTTTCTATTTTTACTTTTTTTTATAGTTGTATATCTAAATCTGTTTCTTCTACTTTTCCTGCTGCAAACACAACGGTTAACATCACGAAAACAAGTGTTTGAATAAGTCCAAAGCCAATGTCAAATATGACATGCACTGGTGGTGCAACAACAATTGAGAACCATCCTGTTAGTTTATAAACCAACGATACCAGTAAGGCGCCGCTAGCGATATTCCCGAATAAACGAAGTGTCATCGATAAAATCGGCATTAAGTCACTTAAGATGTTTAATGGGAAAATAAAGACGATGGGTTCTCCCCAGGTTTTAATGTGTCTCCATTTTCGACTTAAAATCCCGGTTATTTGCACCGTTAAGAAAGATAGAATGGCTAAAGCCGCTGTAACTGTCGTATATTTGGTTGGCGTATCTAAAGCAAGCAAGGTTGCTAAACTAGATAGAAAAATAAAGAGTGCCAAAGACAGTGTAATTGGACTTACAAATTTCCATTTCTTTCCTATATTGCTTTTAACAAAATCATTAAAGGCTCCAACACCTAAAATTAATAAAGTTAAAAACTTTGATGGTTTGTCTCCGACTTTTAATTTTTTCATTTTATGATGAACAATTAATGAAAAAATAGTTAAGAAGAGGACAATGATGATGGTTGTCCACATGTAAAGTGGAATTCCAAATAAGGTTTTCAAAGGTTAAACCTCCTTTTCTTTATGTATTAATCTATATGTATATATACCGACTTTAATGGTTACAAAGCCTAAGGCTGCACAAATAAAGGCATATACTAATTGATCTTTATCCTGTTTATTGAGCATAAAAACTGTAAAGATACCTGCAAAATTAATAACGGTTCTTGTAATCATATTGGTAAATATTTGATCTTTCCTAAGTTGAGTTGGATTTTTTTCCAATCGAATGAGAATTAGAAAACTTAAGAGGTTGGTGGCATATCCAATTAAAAACCATGGTGTGTTTTTAAACCAGAAAATAGTTAGTAACAGCAAGGTGATTAAAGCATATATATTTCCATAAAGGATGATATATTTATTCCTCTTGCTCTTCATTTGCTTTTCTTTCTCTTTCTAACTTTTCTCTTTTTTCTCTTCGTTGTTCGACTTTGATAAACTGAAATATAACAACAATCCCTGAAAATAGGCCAATGACTATGCCTACTCCAGTGTATATTGCTACATATGTACTATCCATGCCATTTTTCCTGGCAATGAATAGGCCAATCAGTGCACCACCTAAAATACTAGCAATAAATTGGGTAGCTGCTGCATATGCTCTTAGTCCTTTTTTCATTTAGTCCCAAAGAGTCTATCTCCACAATCACCTAATCCTGGAACGATATATCCTAACTCGTTTAGATGTGAGTCTAAAGCGGCTAGATAGATATCTACATCCGGGTGGTCTTTTTGAAGTCTTGCAACACCTTCTGGGCAACCTACTAAACCAACGTATCTAATATCTTTTGCGCCAACTTTTTTTAAGATATCAATGGCTGCAGATGCTGATCCACCGGTTGCTAGCATAGGGTCTACAACTAAGACTACACTTTCTTTTGTTTGTTCTGGAAACTTTGAATAATACGTATGTGGTTCTAACGTTTCTTCATCTCTATATAATCCAACATGTCCAATTTTAGCGTGTGGGATCATGTTATGAATACCATCAACCATCCCTAATCCAGCTCTTAAGATTGGAACAATAACAACTTTCTTTTCTAATTCATGTGCTGTCATTTTGACAACTGGTGTTTCAATTTCTTTGTTAACGGTTGAGAAATCTCTTGATATTTCATAAGTGATTAATCCCCCTATTTCTGAAACTGTTTCTCTAAATGCTTTTGATCCTGTATTTTTATCTCTAATAATAGTCATTTTATGATCTATTAATGGATGATTTAAAACAACAACTTTTCCCATTTTATTCATTTTCCCCTTCTGTGATTTTGTCAATTCTTCGTTGATGCCTATCTTCAAATTTTGCATCTAAGAATGCATCGATGATTTTGAAGGCTTTATCTTGCGGGGT
>JAAYQV010000018.1 GCA_012519065.1 Phytoplasma sp. | reverse complement strand
TCTGCACCATCAATGATTCTGTGGTCTACTGCAAGTGATAGTGGTAATACGCTAGCAACTTTGATTTCTCCGTTTTCTACAACTGGTTTTTGAGAAATTTTACCAACACCTAAAATCGCTAATTCTGGATGATTGATAACTGGTGTTCCAAATGAAACGCCAACTGATCCAAAGTTAGTAATTGTGAATGTTCCGTTTTGTAATTTATCCATTTGTACTTTACGTTCAATAGTTTCATCAGCTAAAATTCTTACTTGTTCAGCTAATTCAAACACACTTAAACGATCAGCATTTTTAATGTTTGGAACAATTAATCCATCTGGCGTATCAACAGCCATACCTAAGTTGATTAATTTTTTGATGATAACTTCATCTGTTTGGTCATTAAAGCTTGCGTTAAAGATTGGGAATTCTTTTAATGCAACAACAACAGCTTTCATAATTAATGCCATATAAGTTAATTTAATGCCTTTTGCTTCAGCGATACCTTTAGCATTTTTTCTAAAGTCAACTAGTGCATCTACAACAATTTCATCCATTAATACTGTATGTGGAATAACTGCTTTTGATGTTACCATTGATTTAGCGATTGCTTTTCTTAATCTTGAAATCTTAACAACTTCAACATCAGAACCTGCTGGTATAGTTACTTCTGGTGCTACTACAGGAGCTGGAGCTGCTGCTTGTGATGAAGCAACTACTGGTGCTGCTTGTTTTGCTTGTGCTGCTGCAGCAATATCTTCTTTTAATACACGGCCGTTTGCGCCTGTTCCTACAATTTTATTGATGTCTAATCCTAGTTCTTTTGCCATTTGGCGTGCAACTGGTGTTGCAAGTGCTTTGCCTGTTGCTACTGTTGTCACAGAGTCTGTTGATGCTTCGCTTGAAGATGCCATAACTTCTGAAGAAACTTCGATTTCTCCAACAACTCCAGCTCCGCCTTCTTCTTCCTCAACTGGTGCAGCTGCTACTGCATCTAATGAAGTTCCTTCTTCACCAATAATAACAACTGTTTCTCCAACGTGGATAGTTTCCCCAACTGCTGGTCCTACTTTTAGAATAGTTCCTGATGTTGGAGCAGGTAATTCTGCGTTTACTTTATCTGTTTCTACAACAACTAAAGTATCCCCTTCGTTTACTTTATCTCCTACTTTAACATTCCATGTTAAAATAGTTCCTTCATGGATACCTTCACCGATATCTGCAAATTTAAAATCATAAACTGGTGCTGATGGTGCAACTGGCGCTGGTGCTGCTTTTGGAGCAGCTGCAGGTGCAGCAGCTTGTGCTGGTGCATCTTGTGGAACTTCTCCACCTGTGCCGTCATCTATAACAACAACTGTTTCTCCAACGTGGATGGTTTCTCCAACCGCTGGTCCTACTTTTACGATAACTCCTGTTACTGGAGCAGGTAATTCTGCGTTTACTTTATCTGTTTCTACAACAACTAAAGTATCCCCTTCGTTTACTTTATCTCCTACTTTAACATTCCATGTTAAAATGGTTCCTTCATGGATACCTTCACCGATATCCGCGAATTTAAAATCATACATACTGGTTCTCCTCCTAATTAAAAGCGTACAACACGTTTAATTTCGCGTGCAACTTTTTCTGGTTGAACATAGTGGTGATGTTCTCCTCTTGCTAGTGGTACTGTAATATCGAATCCTGTTACTCTAGCTGGTGCTGCTTCTAAATGCAAGAATGCTTTTTCGTTAACAATTGAAATTAACTCAGCAGCAGGTCCATAAGTTTTAACAGCTTCATGAACTACTACAAATCTTCCAGTTTTCTTAACTGAATTGATGATAGTTTCTTCATCTATTGGTGAAATGGTTCTTAAGTCGATTAATTCTACGTTGATGTTATCATTTTCTAATAACTTGATTGCTTTTTCAACTTCACGAACAACTGCTCCCCAAGCTACAACCGTAACGTCTGTACCTTGTTTAACAACTTTAGCTTTTCCAATTGGAATTTCATATTCTCCTTCAGGTACTTCTTGTTTCCCTGCACGGTAAATACGTTTTGGTTCCATGAAAACAACTGGGTCTGGATCTTTGATTGCTGCAGTTAATAATCCTTTTGCATCATATGGTGTTGATGGGATAACTACTTTTAATCCTGGGATTGATCCTAATAATACTTCTAAACTTTCTGAGTGGTGTTCTAAAGCTCTAATACCTCCACCTACTGGTACACGTAATACCATAGGAACAGTATATTTACCTCTTGAACGGTTACGCATTCTAGCTGCGTGTGTAACTAAATCTGTATATCCTGGATAGATAAATCCGTCAAATTGGATCTCAACTACTGGTTTCATACCATTAATTGCCATACCAACAGCGCTACCTACGATTGCTGATTCTGAAATTGGTGTATCAAATACTCTATCTACACCATATTTCTTTTGTAATCCTGCGGTAACACGGAAAACTCCACCCTCTAAACCTACGTCTTCACCAAATACAACAACTGTAGGATCTTTTTCTAATTGAATATCTAATGCTTGATTGATTGCAGTAAGTAAGTTAATAACAGCCATTATTATTTACCTTCCTCTTCTAAATATTTCTTATGCTCTTCATATTGTTCTCTTAATTGAGGTGTCCATTCTGCATAAGTGTGTTCGAAGATTTCACGTAATTCAACGTCGTTTCCATAACTTTCAACTTTCTTAAATACTTCAAGAACGTATTCGTTATTTTCTTCGTCTAATTTTTGATCTTCTTCTTCAGTCCAGTATCCTTTGTTAATTAAGTATGTTTTGAATCTTGAGATTGGGTCTTTTAATTCCCATTCCTTAACTTCGTCATCTGAACGATATAATGTTGGGTCATCTGATGTTGTATGTGGCCCCATTCTATATGTATATGCTTCAATTAAAGTTGGTCCTTCTCCACGTCTAGCGCGATCAAACGCTTCTTTAGTTGCTGCATACATAGCTAATACGTCGTTTCCATCTACTTGAATTCCAGGAATTCCAAACGCAACTGCTTTTTGAGCAAGCGTTGGTGCTTTAGTAGCTAACTTTCTTGGTGTAGAAATTGCGTATTGGTTATTTTGAATTAACATAACCATTGGTGCGTTGAATGTAGCAGCGAAGTTTAATCCTTCATAGAACTCTCCATGTGATGTTCCACCGTCTCCAATAGTTGTTAAAGTAACTTCATTTTTTCCTAATTTTTGGCTTGCTAAAGCAAGTCCAGCTCCAATATTTGTTTGAGATCCGATAATGATGTTTACTGGTAATACATGTGTATCTCCAGGGAAATTACTTCCTTTTTCATTACCATACCAATATAGGTATATATTCTCTAGTGGAACTCCTTTGTATAACATTAAGTTTAATTCACGGAACGCTGGTGATAACCAGTCTTGTGGTTCCATTGCTGCTGCCGCTCCAACTTGTGCAGCTTCTTGTCCTTTGTTTGGTGCGTAGGTTAACATACGACCTTGTCTTTGGAATTGTAACGCTCTAACGTCTGCCACTCTACCTAGTGTCATGGTTTTATACATTTTTAATAATGTTTCTTTTGGTAAATTTGGCTCTAATGATGGTTCAACAATTTTTCCTTTTGCATCTAGGATTTGTAATTGTTTCCCTTTTAGTGGATCATATTTTTTAGCTAACATTTTCTGCCTCCCGTTATACTATCTATTTCTATAATTATTATACCTAATATAAAATCCTTTTTCAAAGAAAAGGCACTTTAAACTTACTGTGTTTGTTTGACCTTATCTTATATATAGAGTTCTAGCATTTGATATGCTATAGAACCCTCTTTAATCAGTTGCTTTGCTTCTTGTATGGTTGCCCATTTAAGTTCATCGACTTCTAGGCTTTGATTAAAGGGTTGTTTTTTTACATAAGCGATAAATCCTGAAATGATGTTATCTTTTTTCTCATAATAAAAACTTTTTTGATATACAAACTTGTTAACCACTTGTCCTGTTTCTTCTAAAACTTCTCTTATCGCTGTTGATTCAAGGGTTTCTCCTGGTTGGTGATATCCTGCAACTAAAACATAAAAATCTTTGGTTACTTCATTTTGTTTGAGTAATAAAACTTCTTTATTCTCATTAACAACTAAAACAATGACCGTGGGATACGTTATATCAAACCATGGTTTCAAACATTTTTGGCAATAAGGAATCATTCCTTCATCACCAATTTCTTTTAAACTAAGTTTATTACCACATGTTGGACAATAAAGTAATTTCACAACTCCCCCCCTTTGTCTATAATGTTGCCAAAACTATTCTAACACTTTATATTTTTTTTACTATAATAACGCTCTTTTAGACTACTTTTTGCTTATAAAAAAAAGATCTATCTAAATAGATCTTATGTTTTATAGTTGGTGACCCGTACGGGATTCGAACCCGTGAATGCATGCGTGAAAGGCATGTGAGTTAACCGTTTCTCCAACGGGCCATATATAGTGGCGGAGCAGGAGGGATTCGAACCCTCGCACCGGTTTCCCGGCCTACGCCCTTAGCAGGGGCGCCTCTTGAGCCACTTGAGTACTACTCCAAATTGCTGCGCCCTTATAGAATATCGTATTTCATCTGTAAAGTCAATCATTTTTAAGCTTTTTTCTAAACAGCCAAAGACATTATATACTATTTATTTTAAAAAATAAAGCACTTCCTTAAAAAGAAGTGCTTATTATTAGTTTTTAATCATCGTAAGTGCTACTTTTCCTTTGTTTAGGTCAACATCTAGAACATATACCTTCACAATATCTCCTACACTTAAAACATCTTTTGGATGCTTAATGTATGATTTTGATATTTTAGAGATATGTAATAGTCCATCATTTTTTAAACCAATATCAATAAAAGCTCCAAAATCAGTAACATTTCTGACGGTTCCTTCTAGTTCCATACCAATACTTAAATCTTCTAGTTGTAAAATATCGCTTTTTAAAATTGGTTGAGAAAATTGGTCTCTTGGGTCTCTTAATGGTGCCATAAATGCATCTAGAATATCATCTAATGTATATTTGTCAACATTTAAGGTTTTCCCTAGTTCTTCTCTATCAATGTTTTTGATAATTTGTTTGACTTCTTCTTTTCCAAACATTGAGCCATCTATTTGATAAATTTTCATAATTTCACGAGCAATTTTATAGCTTTCAGGGTGAATGGCTGTAGCATCTAATTCTTCTTTTCCTTCAGGAATTCTTAAAAATCCAATGGCTTGCTCATATGTTTTAGCTCCCAATCTAGGAACTTTTAATAATTGTTTTCTATCTTGATATTGCCCAATTTCATTTCTATAATTAACGATATTTTCAGCAGCTGTTTTATTTAACCCTGAAACATACATTAATAAAGCTTTAGATGCGGTATTAACGTTAACACCTACTTGGTTAACTGCTTGAGTTACTACAAAGTTTAGTGACTCATTTAGTTTTTTAGGTGACACATCATGTTGATATTGTCCTACCCCAATAGATTTAGGATCTATTTTAACTAATTCTGATAAAGGATCTTGTAATCTTCTTGCGATAGAGGCTGCACTTCTTTCTTCCACTGAAAAATCAGGGAATTCTTCTCTTGCTAATTCAGAGGCTGAATACACAGATGCCCCTGCTTCATTGACGATAACATACTTTACAGGTAAATTAAATTTCTTAATTAAGTCTGCAATAAATTTTTCTGTTTCCCTTGATGCTGTCCCGTTTCCTATCGCAATTAGTTCTATTTTATATTTATTGACAGTAGATACGATAGTTTTTTCTGAATCTATAAGATCTTTTTGATCTACTTTTTGCCCTTTGGCTTTTTCATGTGGATAAATAACCCCTTTGTTTAAAACACTACCTGTTTGATCTACAACAGAATATTTACACCCTGTTCTAAAAGCTGGGTCTATACCTAAGATCATTTTTCCTTTTAGTGGTGGTTGTAACAGTAATTTTTGTAGGTTTTCTGAGAAAACTTCAATCGCTTGATCGTCTGCTACTTCAGTGAGTTCTGATCTAATCTCTCTTTCTAAACTTGGAAAAATCAATCTTTTTAAGGCATCATCAATCGCATTTTTTAAAATCTCTGTTACTAAAGATGGTTTAATGATGATTTGTTTTTCTAAGTATTGGTTCATTTGTGACATTTCTACATCTAGTTTAACTGTAATAATTTTTTCTTTTTCGGCTCTGTTAATCGCTAGAATTCTATGCGGTTTGATGGTTTTGATAGGTTCTTGATAATCATAGTACATTTCATAAACTTTCTTTTCATCTTCTATGTTTTTACGTACTTTTGTGACTACATTCCCTTGATTAAACAAGTAGTTTCTTAAGTGTTTTCTATATTCAGCATTATCACTGATCATCTCAGAGATGATAAACCCGGCACCTAAAATGGCCTCTTCAATGCTTTCTACTTGTTCATTAAGATATTTTTCGGCTTCTTTTTCCACATTTTCTTGTGGGAAAGTAAGTATCCATTGTGCAAATGGTTCTAATCCTTTTGCAATCGCTTCGGTTGCTTTTGTTTTTCTTTTTTCTTTATATGGTCTATATAAATCTTCTACTTCAACTAATTTTGTTGCCATAAGAATTTCTTTTTTTAATTCTTCTGTTAACATACCTTTTTCATCTATTAATCTGATGACATCTTCTTTTCTATTAAAAAGATTGTTTTCATATTCCCATTGTTTATAGATGGTATTGATTTGTTCTTCATCTAAACCGTTTGTTGCCTCTTTTCTATATCGAGCGATAAACGGGATGGTATTGCCTTCATCTAGGAGATTTAAAACTGTTTCTATCTGTTTGATTGAAATATTTAAATTCTTTGAAATTTCTTTTAATATTTGTTCATTCATTTTATACACCTCTATATTTAAAAAAGGGTATCAACCCTTTTTATTTTTGAACTGTTTCTAATAATCTGTCTAGTAACGGTTTTACAGCTTTTCCTTTATGAAGTTGAGCTGATTCTTCTTTAAAAATGATTTCTCCCAAATAAGGTTTTGCATTGCTGGTGTTTGCTTCTTCAAATCCTGCTAAATTGATTTCTTCGTCAGTTGATATATCTAAAAAGAAGATAGCAAATCCCTCAAAGTAATAAAAGTTAAATTCCACATCTCCAACTTTATCTTCTTCTACTTTGACATTTTTCCACATTTCTTTAATGACTTTTTTGTTTTCATCTTGGTATTTTGTTCCTTCAGTTAGTGTGCTGTCATAAAAATATATGTATACGTCTAATTTTTTTGTAAATGCTTTTTTTAAATTTTTACTTAAATTATCTGAACTTTTGTAAGCTTCTTCTGTTGCAATGGTATTTAAATCATCATTGGTAATATACATTTCTGATGCAAATTCATCTTTTGGTTTATTGTTAATAATTGTTTGTACGGTTAACCATGTTGCTGCTGCTAAAAATGCTGCTAACATTAACCATAAAACAACTTTAAAGAACGCTTCTCCCTTAGGGCTTTCTTCTTGAACGACGACATTTGCTTTCTTAATTTCTTTATTTAATGGTTGGTTTGTTCTTTTTTTATTATTGTTTTTAGGTTTATTGACTCTTGCCATTTTTCCACTTCCTATTCTTTACACCATCATATTATAACGAAAATACCTTTAAATTACAAGTTAATCCTTATGAATTAATATAACAAATGCCGCTGCATATGCCTCTGTGTGCGTTATTGATATTTTGATTTCTATCTGTTTGAATTTATCAGATGAAACATAAGGAGCACCCGATATATCATTTAAAATAGAGAAATCTTTGTAGTTGTTTGTTAAATCACCTTTCTTAAACGCTTTAAAGATAGCTTCTTTTGCAGCAAATCTTCCTGCTAAATAGCTTTTTTTTCGATTTGGATGGTTGATTTTTTGATACTCTTGCCATTCTTTTTCAGATAATATTCTTTGTGCTAACTTTTCTATGCCGATGGTTTCTAATCTTTTGATTTCTACTAGATCAATGCCTATATCACTATTTATCATGATATTCTCCTCCTCTGATTTGATCGGCTATTTCTTTGATTCTTTTTAGTCTATGATTAATGCCAGATTTAGAGATAGTTTCTTTAAAATGTTCTTGATATTTTTCGGTTAATTCTTGGAGACTTAATTCTGGATATTCTTTTCTTAAAAAAATAATTTGATTAATTTTTTCTCCTAGATTTTCTAGTTTAATGCTTTTTTCTATCAGTTCAATATCGTTGATTTGATCTAGTGAGGCTTGAATGACTTTTTTTTCATTAGCAATTTCACAGTTCATCACCCGATTAATTGAATTGTTAAAATCTCTTTTAATTCTAATATCATCATATAAGAAAACCGTTTCTAATGCTCCTATGTATCTTAGAAAATCAGCAATTGCCTCAGCTTCTTTTAAGTACACGATATATCCTTTTCTTCGTTGAATGATTTTTGCGTTTAAATTAAATTCGTTAATCAAACGTTGAATGAAAATGATTTTTTGTGGATTATCGCTATATATTTCTAAGTGATATTCGGCAGTTTTAGGGTCATTAACAGAACCTGAAACAAGGAAACAACCCCTTAAATAAGCGGTTTTAGTTTCGATGGTTCTTGTTAGTAATTCAACACTCCCATGATCACTCATGATATCGTGTTCTGATAAAATAAGATCTACTTTTTCTTCTATTCCTACAAAAATGGTGTTTTTAATTTGAAAATTATGTTCTTGGGCAGTCATCAAGGTAGACTCTATATGATAAAGATTTTTTGCCAAAGTTAAAAAACGTCTAGCCACTGTAGCGTTGGTTGTTTTAAACCATAATGTTTTTTTTTGGTTTTTGATTTCTAATTCAACGTTTAAATGCATAAAAGCAGCTAGCTCAGCTAGTTGCTCATCTTGCGGTCGATTTAAAGTTGATAACTCTTCTTTTACCATTTTTGCAAACGACATTTTAATCCCACGTTTCTAAATACTTAATGATATTTTGAACCGCAATAGCCCCATCCGAGGTTGCGGTGACTACTTGTCTAATTTGTTTTTGAATCACATCACCAGCAGCATATATACCTGGCTGATTGGTTTCCATTTTTTCGTTTGTAATGATGTATCCTTGTTGATTGGTAATGTTTAAACTTTCAAACATCTTGGTTACTGGTATTAGCCCTATATATTCAAAAACACCATCTACATTAAGTACCATTGATTGATCTAAAGTTTGAACTGTAAGGCTTTCTAATTTATCTTCACCATTGAATTTTATGACTTTTGCGTTTAAAAGATAGTTGACATTTTTAGCTTTTTTTAAAATGTCTTGTGCTTTTTTATCTGCTGTTAGATGATCTAGGTTTTGAATGATTGTGACTTCTTTTGCTAAAGTAGCTAAATATGAGGCTTCTTCAACCGCACTATTCCCACCACCTATAACTGCAACTTTTTTGTCTTTATATAAGGGCCCATCACAAATAGCACACCAACTGATGCCGTTGCTAGCAAACTTATCTTCGTTTTCTACATTTAACATTCTTGGGTTAGTCCCGGTTGCGATAAGAATTGTTTTTGTTTCAAGTGTTTGCCTTTCTGTGACGACTTGTTTTGTTTTTCCTAAATCTATCACATTAATGACTTCATCAAAAATAGTTTCAACGCCAATTTCCCTGGTATGTTCAAACATTTTTAAAGCTAGTTCTGTTCCACTCATTTTGGTATATCCAGGATAGTTTTCTATTTCAGATGTGTTGATTAATTGTCCTCCAGGAGCCATTTTTTCTATGATAGCTACTTTTAAATTTGCGCGTTTGGCATAAATTCCTGCTGTCATCCCCGCAGGACCTGCACCAATAATTAAAATATCATACATCTTTTTTCTTCTTTCTTAGATTAAATAGACCGCTTGGTCTAGACTTTCTATCACATAATCTGGGTTTTCTTTTAATGCCTTGTTTAAATGCGCACTATATTCAACTAAACATGATTTCATGCCCGCTCTTTTAGCAGCAATAATATCATATGGGTGGTCTCCAATGTAAATAGTTGACTCAATGACTGTGTTTAATTGAGTCATTGCCTTAAGTAATGGTTCTGGATGTGGTTTGTGGTTAGTGACATCATCTGCACAAACTAAAACATCAAAATATTGTAAAAGGTTGTTTTGTTTTAAGCCTTCTTCAACCATTTTTTTTATTTTTGAACTTACGATAGCTAATTTAATGCCTTGTTTTTTTAACGTAATTAAGGTTTTTTCTGCATGTTCAAACGCTTTAACACCTTCACTGTGAACCTTTTTATTATAGTCTCTATATGTTTGGATAAGTTTTTCTATTTTAACCGGATCATCTGTGTAGTTTTCAAATGTTTGTTTTAAGGTTGGTCCGATGAAACTAATTTTATCTTCCTGTGTAAGTTTGATATCCGGTAGTTCTTTTTTAAATGCATATTCAAATGATTCAATAATGATTTTTTGTGTATCAAGAAGCGTTCCATCAACATCAAATATCATGGCCTTTTGCCCAAAATCGGTATAATAAGGCAAACTCTTATATGCTATTCTTCTACCTATTGCTAAGCCTATTCCTGTTAGAATCAATGCAACTGAAGTTAAGATAGAAACAGACATTCCTAAAAACATTAAAGGTTCACTAACTCCTGATTGTAATCGTAAGGATTCTGTGACAATTCTTCCTGATCCATACCATACTAAGTAAAAGGATAAAATATCTCCTAATTTAAATATTTTCTTTTTTCTTAAAACAATAACGATTGCTAGCCCTACAAGATTCCATAGACTTTCATAAAGAAAGGTTGGTTGTCTATAAGAGCCATTAATAAACATTTGTTCTCTAATAAAGGGTGGTAACCAGTTTAAACTGTTGACTGCTTTTCCATATAACTCTTGGTTCATAAAGTTGCCCCATCGACCAAGGGCTTGTCCGATTAAAAAGCCTGGCGCCACAACATCTAGAACAAACCAGTAGGATATTTTTTTCCATTTTGTGAAAAATATGAGAAAAACAAATGTTGCGATAATCGCCCCATGAATAGCTAGTCCGCCGTCTAAAAAGGCAAAGAAGTTAGTTCCAGGATTAAAAATAACAAACCATAGTCTTGCCCCTAATATAGCAATTGGCACAGAATATAATAATCCATCAAGAAGTAGTTCGGTTTTAATTCCAGCTTTTTTAAATTCTTGTAATCCTAATACTGCCGCAAACCCTATGCCTGTAAGAATAAAAATGGCATACCACGCAATCGTTAAACTTCCCAACTCTATTATATTAGGGTTATATGGTGCTTTTTGTCCAGCTGTGGCCCATATTAATAAAAGAGCAAAGATGAAGATAAAACTAATCAATATGATAATCCCTGGTTTTCTTTCATAAAATTTTTTTATTTTATTCATCATCGTCTTCTTCTCCTTGACCCATCGCTGCTTTAGCAACTGCTTCGGTTAAATCTAAGGCTGCATTATGTCCTAAATATTTTAGTTTTTGATTCATCGCAGCACTTTCTACTAAAGTTGCGACGTTTCTACCAGGTAAAATAGGAATGACCACTTTTGGTATTTCGGTGTTAAAATATTTAACTGTTTCTGTTTCAAGCCCTAATCTATCGTAAACTTTATCTTTTTTCCAATGTTCTAATTCTACAACTAGCCTAATTTTTTTATTTTCACGGTAAGATCCTGCCCCAAACATAGATACAATATCTACAATCCCAATGCCTCTGATTTCAATATATCTTTCTAAGATTTTAGGGGCGTTTCCTATAAGTACACCTGGTGATGTTTCAAAAACATCCACTCTATCATCACTAATTAGAATATGTCCTCTTTTTATAAGTTCAAGCGCTGTTTCACTTTTACCAATACCAGAACGTCCAATAATTAAAGTGCCTAGTCCATGTATATCTACTAATACGCCATGAATACTCATTCGTGGCGCAAGTCCACTATGAAGGTAGCTATATAGTTTACTATTTAAAGGGGTTGTTCTTAAAGTGCTTTTTAAAATAGGAACTTCATAAAGGTTTCCTGCATCGATAAAATCTTGCGGAACTTCTACGTTATGTGAAAAAACAATTGCTGGCGGTTGTTCTTGAACGATTCTGTCGACGCGTTCTTTTTGAATGTGTGGAGAAAATAGTTTTAAAAACGATGCTTCTTTACTTCCTATGAGTAAAATTCTTTCTTGATCGTAAAAATCATAAAAACCAGCAAGCTCTACCCCAGGTCTGTTAAGCATTTCAGCTGAAACTTTTCTGTTTAATCCGGTTTCTCCTGCAAGGACTTCTAAATCTAAGTCTTTTGCTAATTTTTTGATTACAATTGAGTTTTTCATTTTATTTACCTCTTCTTAAATAATCTGCTATATGATATTTTTTTGCATATGCTTTTAAAATGCTTTTTATTACCGTAAAACTTATGGCGAATATTAATAAACCTGAAACACTGATGAAGCTAAAGTTTGGCACAATGATACTAGTTAGATATAGTGTAATGATCCTGGTTAGTAAAAAAATAATGCCCAAGCTAAATATTACCCATCTTAATGAAAATCTTAATAAAACAATTTTTATAACAAATTCCATTAAGCTAAATAAGGTCACCCCTATGAAATATGACGTCCATTCTAATTGAATGGTTGGTGTTATTTGATTTAATATGCCTGAAACAGAAGCAAAAACAAGCAAATTAACCATATAACTTATTAGAAAACTTATGGTCATGTTAGGATGATTAAAAAATGATTGTACAATCAATTTTTGTGTTTTTTTGTTATTTTGTAAATCATCCATCAGTTTTTTAATATCTTCCTCTGTTAATTGGTTTTCGTCTTGATTATTTTTATCATCTTTCATAAAAGGACCCCCTTCTTTTATAAAATACTTTTTAAATATTTTCCTGTATAACTTTCTTTAACCTGACTGACTTGCTCTGGTGTTCCCGTTGCAACAACCCTTCCACCACCATAGCCTCCGTCTGGTCCTAAATCAATGATGTAATCTGCATTTTTAATTACATCTAAGTTATGCTCAATAACTACCATAGATGCCCCTTCATCTACAATAGTATGTAATACTTTAATTAATCTATTCACATCATCGGTATGAAGTCCTGTTGTTGGCTCATCTAAAATATATAATGTCGATGGTGTTATTTTTTTGTATAATTCGCTAGCGAGTTTAACTCTTTGTGCTTCTCCTCCGGATAATGTGGTTGCTGATTGGCCTAATTTAATATATCCTAGTCCAACGTTTTTAATGGTTGCTAATTTTTGATGGATTCTAGGATGATTTTCAAAAAAATCAACCGCTTCATCTACTGTCATTTCTAAGACATCCGCGATATCTTTTCCACGATATTTTACTTGTAGTGTCTCTTGATTATACCTTTTTCCTGAACAAACCTCACAAGGAACGTATACATCAGGTAAAAAATGCATTGAAATTTTCTTTATGCCATCTCCACGACAAGCCTCACATCGTCCACCTTTAACGTTAAATGAAAACCTTCCCTTTACATACCCACGCATTTTTGCTTCATTGGTTTGAGCGTATAGGTCTCTAATGTCATCAAATACTCCAGTATATGTTGCTGGATTGCTTCGTGGTGTTCTTCCAATTGGGGATTGAGAAATTTCAACAATTTTATCTATCAATCCATAATCTTGAATGAACTTATGTGCTCCTGGCTTTTCTTTGTTTTTATAGTATTTTTGTTGAAGTCCTTTAAGTAGTATTTCATTAACTAAAGTTGATTTCCCTGATCCTGAAACACCTGTAACGACTGTCAATTTATTTAACGGAAAAGAGACTGTAATATTTTTTAAATTGTTTTCTGTTGCTCCAACAACTAAAATATCTTTTCCATTGCCTTTTCTTCTATGTTTAGGTATTGGTACTTGTTTTTTATTTGACAAATATTGACCGGTTAAACTTTCTTCATTTTCCATAACTTCTTTAGGCGTTCCTAATGCAACAATATTCCCGCCTAATTCCCCAGCACCTGGCCCAATATCTACTAAAAAGTCAGCTGCTAGCATCGTGTCATGATCGTGTTCAACAATGACCAATGTATTTCCTAAGTCTCTCATCTTTTTAAGTGTTTCTATGAGTCTGTCATTATCCTTTTGATGTAGTCCAATGGATGGTTCATCTAAAACGTAAAGTACTCCTGATAGTTTTGATCCTATTTGAGTGGCTAATCTAATTCTTTGTGCCTCTCCTCCTGATAGGGTTCCTCCGTTTCGTGATAAGGTTAAATATTCTAATCCTACATCTTTTAAAAAGGTTAATCTATGAATGATTTCTTCTATGGCTAGTTTCGATATTTGCATTTGTTCTTTAGTTAATTCTAAGTTTTTCACAAACTCTAAAATTTCTGAAACTGACATAGATGTTACTTCAAAAATATTTTTCTTATTAATTTTAACTGAAAGGGCGCCTTCATTTAGTCTTGCACCATGACAAACAGGGCATGTAGATTCAACCATGAATCCTTCAATCCACTCTCTAATCCAAGCACTATTGGTTTCAATATATCTGCGATTAAAGTTATTAATGATACCCTCAAAGGCTGCTTTCTTTTCATGGACTCTTCCTGAGGATGATAATAGCTTGAAATGTATCTTTTCATTACTACCATATAAAATAATATTTAATTGTTCCTCAGGTAAATCTTTTAATAAAGCATTCATGTCTATGTGATAGTAGGCACAAACGGTTTCTAGTTCTTGGGAAGTCAAATTTTCTTCATCGTTGTTTTTATAGGGTATGATACCACCATTGTTAATGCTTTTATCCATATCTAAAATTAGATCTTTATCTATTTCTAACTTAACACCTAGTCCGTTACAATGCGGACAAGCTCCAATTGGAACGTTAAATGAAAAAAGACGCGGCTCTAATTTCGGAATGGTAAAATCACTATCTGGACAACTATAATTTTGACTAAATGATAAAGTCTCTGTTTGATTAACAATCGCTTCTGCTCTACCATCAGCTTTTGAAACAGCTAGCTCTAACGCCGCATAAACTCTACTTCTAATATCTTCTTTAACAACCAATCGATCAATAACAATCGAAATATCATGGTTTTTATTTTTATCTAATTCTGGTGCTTCTTCGATAAGATATATTTCATTATTTAAAGATACTCTAGTAAAACCATCTTTTAAGAGTTGTTCTAAAACTTTTTTATGTGTTCCTTTTTTTCTTTTAATGATGGGTGCTGTGATAACGACTTTATCCCCTGGATTTAAAGACATGATTCTTTCAGTCATTTCTTCTATGGTTTGTTTGGTTAAAGGAATGTCTGATCCTGGACAATAAGGGACCCCTATTCTAGCATAAATTAATCTTAGATAATCATAAACTTCTGTAATGGTTCCTACAGTTGATCTTGGGTTATTTGACGTGGTTCTTTGATCAATACTAATAGATGGGCTTAAACCATCAATCGTGTCTACATCTGGTTTTTCAAAGTTCCCTAAAAATTGTCTGGCATAAGCGCTTAAGGATTCCATATATCTTCTTTGGCCCTCTTGATATAGCGTATCAAAAGCTAAAGAGGTTTTCCCGGATCCAGATAGCCCTGTCATAACGACTAATTTGTTTTTAGGTATATCAATATCAATATTTTTAAGGTTGTTTTCTCTGGCTCCTCTAACGATGATCCAGTCGTTTGATGTGTGCTTATTCATTAATTAACGCCTCAAATTCTGCTTCGCTAATGAGTTTTACTCCCAGCGTTTCTGCTTTGTCTTTTTTTGACCCTGCTTCTTTTCCAAATAATACATAGTCTGTTTTCTTTGATACTGATCCTGTAACTTTTCCACCAAAGCTTTCGATAAGCTCTTGAGCTTCTTTTCTCCCATATTTTTCTAAAGTTCCTGTAATAACAAATGTTAAGTTATTTAACTTATTACTTGTTATGACTGTTTTTTCTTTTTCCATGGTTAAACCAGCTCTTTTAAGTTGATTGATTTCTTCTAGATGTTCTGGATCTTTAAAGTATTGGATGACACTATTGGCGATTTGATTACCTATTTCAGGAATAAGTGTTAATTCTTCTATCGTTAGATGATAGTAATCTTCTATTTTACGATAGTGTTCTGTAAGTAGTTTAGCTATTTTAGAACCAACATGTTTAATACCTAGTCCATAAATCAATCGATCAAAGCTTTGTTTTTTACTTTTTTCAATAGCATCTAATAGTTTTTCAACACTTTTTTGTCCAAAACCTGGTATTTTTATTAAGTCTGCTTTATGTTGAGTTAACGTATAGATATCTGATAACTTGTTGATATAACCTAGATCATAAAAAGTTTCTAACACTTTTTCTCCTAGATTTTCAATATCCATCGCATCCTTTGAAGCAAAGTGGATAAATTTATTAAGTTTTTTTCCTGGGCAGGAAAGGTTGTTACAATAATGATCCGCTTCTCCTTCTTTTTTCTCTAACGGCATGCCACAAACAGGGCAATTTAGAATCATTTCAAATGGTAGTTGGGTTGTTCTTTTATCTAAAACAACCTCTATGACTTTAGGGATGATTTCTCCTGCTTTATATACTAAAACATAGTCGTTGATACGAATATCTTTTTCTTTGATATAT
The DNA here is from genome assembly GCA_012519065.1 of Phytoplasma sp. Classification (GTDB taxonomy): domain Bacteria; phylum Bacillota_I; class Bacilli_A; order Acholeplasmatales; family Acholeplasmataceae; genus Alteracholeplasma. The sequence continues at coordinate 29,274 of JAAYQV010000018.1, read as the reverse complement.
TCATAATTATGTAGGGTTGCTCTAGAAACTAAACTACCTGAAATCATGATCGGCTCTAATTCGGCAACCGGGGTGATGATACCCGTTCTTCCAACTTGAAAAACGATATCATTGATTTTAGTTTCAACTTTTTCTGCTTCAAATTTATAGGCAATAGCCCATTTAGGCGCTTTAGCTGTATAACCTATATCTTCATATAAATTAAGTTCATTAACCTTTATAACAACTCCATCTGTGTCATATGGTAGATTTTTTCTTTGTTGATCATAATCATCGATTTTCTTTATTAAATCCTCTTTTGAGGTAATAAGATGATAAGCAGGGTTGACTTTAAATCCTAATTTTTCTAAATATTGTAAGGCTTCATATTGTGTTTTAACAAATTTTTCAGCCGACACAATGGTATATAAAAACATATCTAAGTTTCTTTTTGCTACCACTTTTGAGTCTAGTTGTCTAATTGTTCCTGCTGCTGCGTTTCTTGGGTTTGCAAATAGTGGTTCATGATTCTTTTTTCTTTCCTCATTGATTTTATTAAATGTTTGATGAGGCATAAAGATTTCGCCTCTTACTTCAATATCTAGTGGTTCTTTTAGTTTTAAAGGAATAGTTTTAATGGTTTTAACATTGTTTGTTATATCTTCTCCAACTAATCCGTTCCCTCTGGTTGCTGCTTTAACTAAATAACCTTTTTCATAAATTAAGGTAGCAGCTAAGCCATCTATTTTTAGTTCGGTTGTTAGTGTGAAACTAGGAACCTCTTTTTGAATGCGATCATAGTATTTTAATAATTCTTCTTTATTAAAAGCATTGCTTAATGACATCATTGGTGATTGATGTTCTACTTTTTCAAAGCCTTCTAAAATTGTTCCTCCAATTTTTTGGGTTGGAGAATCTTTGGTTTTATATTGTGGGTATAGTGTTTCTAATTCGATAAGTTCTTTGATGTAGGCATCATATTGCTGATCGCTAATTACAGGTTGGTCTAAAGTGTAATATTCATAGTTTGCTTGATTGATTTTATCAATTAATTCTTTTATTTTCGCTTGTATTTCCATAGTTATCACCTAAAGTTATTATAACATATTTAACAAGTTTACTTGATGGTTTTAAGCCTTATTTTAGTATCTCTTATTTCTTGGATGAATAAATTATGATGACTGGAAATAAGATAAAGATTCTTTTTTGCTCTTGTAATAGCTACAAATAAGAGTCTTCTTTCTTCTTCTAGGCTTTTTTTTGATTCTGTTTTTAACATTTGATTGATACCTATAACAACCACAGTGTCAAACTCTAAACCTTTTGAGCCATGAATGGTTAGCAGTTGATAATTGGTATAATAGGTTTCTTTTAATCTTTTTTTAAGATGGATAACATCTAGATAATTTCTATATAAAATAGTTGTATGTTGGTTTTTTTTGATGATTTCTATGATTTTAGAGTCATCGTTTTTAGTTATTATGATTTGAAGGTCACCGGTTGTTTTTTTTGTAGGTATGAGTTGTTTTTCAATTCTTTGTTTATTGTTTTTAATAAGATTGTTTGCTATATGGATGATTTTAGGTGTTGAACGATAATTTAGAGTTAGTTTAAAGATTTCGGCTTTATATTCTTTGATGAAACGATTGATGATTGTAATTTCTGATCCTCTAAATGCATAAATGCTTTGGTCTGGATCGCCAACAGCAAATACAGAAGTTTTTGAGTTGGTCATTTTTTTTAATACCTCATACTGTAATAAATTGGTATCTTGAAATTCATCGATAAAGATATATGTGTATGTTTTAGTTGTTTTTTGTTTTAAAAACAGCCATAGAATATCATCAAAATCTATCTTATTTTCTTTTTTTAAATGTTGTTGATACTGATTGAATCTATATGGTTTTTTTCCCTTAAACAGACTGTTTTTATATTTAGAAATATCTAGTTTCTCTTTTTGTGTATACCCTGGTGGATTTGTGCTAATTTCTTTTTTAGGCAAACAACTTAAACAATAGCTATGAAAGGTTTGTGATTGAATGTTTTGATTGTTGATTCTTTTAGTTAGCTCTTTTGCGCTTTCTTCTGTAAAGCTTAAGACTAAAATTTGATCAGGTTGGATGTTTTTTTCTATAAGATATTGGACTCGTTTGATGATAACTGTTGTTTTTCCTGTTCCTGCACCGGCTAGAAGAAAAATGTTTTTTTCTTCTGATTGGATGGCTTTTATTTGTTGTTCATTTAATCTCATTTTTTCACCTATTTAATATTAGGCGTTTTGTTTATAAAAAAAAGAAGTTTAAAACTTCTTTTATATTTTTTTAATAGATGGATGTGTTTGTATAAGTTTTTTTAAGCCATGCGGCATTGGAAAAGCAATAGTTGCGATATCTCCATCCACTGTGATGACAACACCGTTACCAAAAACAGTGTGACTAACTTTATCACTTGGTTTTAGTTGAGTATTGGTTTCTTGATAAGTTTTTTGAGCCACGCTTGGTTCTTTTTTAGTTTCTAACAATCCCATTTCTTTGATGAATCTAGAAGGTGTCTGGTCTAAAAATTGGCCGTATAAAACTCTTTGATAAGCATAACTTAAATATAATTTCTCTTTAGCTCTAGTTACGCCTACATAGGCAATTCTTCTTTCTTCTTCTAATTCTTCTGGGTTATAGTTTGAGTGCGAACTTGGAAAAATACCCTCTTCCATAGCAACCATAAAGACCACTTTAAATTCTAAGCCTTTAACTTGATGATAGGTAGATAATTTGATGACATCTCCGTCGCTATCTTTTTTATCTAAATCCGTATATAAAGCGATTTGATCTAGTAATTGAATCGTTTTTTCAATAATGTTGCCTTTGTATATAAAGTCTGCTTGATAAAAGACTGAACTTAACTCTTTGATGTTTTCCATTCTTTCTGTTGCAACATCATCTTTTTCATCAATAAGCATTTGTTGATACCCTGTTTCTTTAAATACCATCATGACAATCTCTTTTAGTTTATCGATTTGCTCTAATTTAAGTCTAAGGTCTTTAATGAGATTTTTAAAAGTAAGTAGTCTTTCTTTGGTTGGTTTATTTACATCTAAGCTTTCAATTGCATCAAACATAGATAGTCCTGTTTCATGTGCGTGTTGTTCTAATTTTGAAATGGTCGTTAAACCTATTTGTCTTTTAGGTGTATTAATGATTCTTTTTACATAGAAATCTTGATGTGGATTTAATATGACTCTAACATAGGCTAGAATATCTTTAATTTCTAATCGTTCATAAAAGGAGATACCACCATAAATGACGTATGGTAACCCCATTTGAATTAAGGCATCTTCAAAGTGTCTACTTAATGAATTATTTCTATAAAGAATTGCGATATCTTCATATTGGTAAGAACCAGAGGCAATCAGTCTTCTAATTTCATTAACTACCATGGCAGATTCCCTATAATCGCTATCTGAAGGCATATATATGATATCCGAACCCTCTCCTAAATCACTTTTTAAATCTTTTTCAAACGGTCTTACTTGGTTATGTTTAATGAGTTTATTTGCTTTTGATAAGATTTTATTGGTAGATCGATAGTTGCGGTCAAGGATGTGCTGATTTCCAAATTCGTTTAAAAACTTTTTTGTATTTTCATAATCTGCACCTCTAAATGAGTAGATACTTTGATCAGGATCTCCAACGACAAATAAATTTTTATGTAATGAGGCCATGATACTTATGATTGCATATTGGATTTTGTCGGTATCTTGAAATTCATCTACCAATATTTGAGTGTATCTGGTTTGTAAATATGTTCTTGTTTTTTCACTTTGAATCAAAAGTTCATATGTATAGATGAGTAGATCATCAAAATCTAGTAAATTATTTTTAAGTAGATATTTTTTGTATGCTTGAAAAATTCTTTCATAGTTATCATCTTCTATGAATGTTTCTCTTTTGGTTTTATAGTTTGAAATAAAATTTCTCATAAAACGTAGTGGATATTCTTTAGCATCTAAATTAAGCTCTTTTGTAACGTCTTTAATGATTTTCTTACTATCTTCATCATCTATGACACTAAAGTTTGACGTAAGTCCATATGGCAATTCTTCTATGAATTTTCTAAGAACCTTAAGCCCAAATGAATGGAAGGTAGAAATGGTTGTTCCTTCTGCATGTGGCCCTACCATATCTAGCAATCTTTCTTTCATTTCTCTGGCGGCTTTATTGGTAAAAGTGACTGCTAAAATGTTATATGGTTCAATGTTTTGATATTTAATTAAATAACCGATTCTAGAGGTTAAAGTTTTTGTTTTTCCTGTCCCTGCGCCTGCTACAACAAAAAGCGGCCCACTTTCGTAGGTTACCGCTTTTCTTTGTTCATCATTTAATTCTTCTAGCCACGTTTCTTTTTGTGCCATTTTAATCATCCTTATTTTTGATATGAGCTTTTAAGAGGTACTACTTCGTTAAAATTCATTTTAACGCCCTCTTTTTGATCAACGCTAAAATAGCCTAGTCTTAGAAATTGGAATTTTTCTAAGTCTTTAACATCTTTTAAAGATGATTCAACAAATCCTTCTTTTTTAATCCATGAGTGATGATTAAATCTTTCGTCTAATGTTTTTTTATCATCGTTATCTAGTAAATCTTCAAAGAAATTAAATTGAGCTTTGATCGCGGTTGTTGCTTCTACAAAATGGATAGTTCCATTTGGTTTTCTTGCATTAAACCCACTGCCGCTTTTAGTTTCAGGATCATAGGTTGCTAATACTTCTATGATATTTCCTTCATCATCTTTAATAACTTTTTCTGCTTTAATAAAGTAAGCATTAAATAATCTAACTTCTTCTCCTAAGGATAGTCTCTTATATTTTTTATTTGGTTTTACTTCTTCAAAATCTTCTTTTTCAATGTAAATATGTCGTCCAAAAGCAAGTTTTCTTTCCCCTAAATCTTTTTCTGGATGATATGGGATCGTCATATATTCGATTTGATCTTCTGGATAATTAGTGATGGTTACCTTAAGCGGATTAATCACTGCCATAGCTCTTTTTGCTACTTCTTGAAGATCATCTCTAATGGCTGCCTCTAACATGTCTTTACTTACAACAGAGTTTACCTTGGATAATCCTGTGGATAAAACGAAATTCTTTATAGCATTTGGTGTGTATCCTCTTCTTCTAATACCGCTTAATGTCGGCATTCTTGGGTCATCCCACCCTGTAACTAATTGATTATCTACAAGGTATTTTAAGTATCTTTTACTCATGACTGTGTTTTCAATACCTAAACGACCAAACTCAATTTGTCTTGGTGTTGATGGTATTTCGGTTTCTCTGACTACCCAATCATAAAGTGGTCTATGATCTTCAAATTCTAAAGAACATAGGGAGTGGGTAATGTTTTCAATAGCATCTTCCAGCGGATGCGCATAATCATACATTGGATAGATACACCATTTTTTTCCAGTGTTATGGTGTTCTGCATAGGATATACGGTATAAGACAGGATCTCTCATGTTCATATTAGGGCTTTTCATATCAATTTTTGCTCTTAATACTTTTTCTCCTTCTTTGTACATCCCGTTTGCCATTTCTTCAAATAATTTAAGGTTTTCTTCTATACTTCTATTACGATAAGGTGATTCTTTCCCTGGTTCTGTGATGCTTCCTCTATATTCAGCTATTTGCTCTGCTGTTAGGTCATCTACAAAGGCTAATCCTTTTTTAATAAGTATGATGGCTCTTTCATACATTTCAGTAAAGTAATCTGAGGCATATAAAATATTGCTTGGTTCATACCCTAACCATTTAACATCTTCTATGATTGCTTTAACATACTTATCTTCTTCTTTTTCAGGATTTGTATCATCAAATCTTAAATTGGTTTTTCCCCCATATAGTTTAGCTAGTTCAAAATTTGTTATAATTGCCCTAGCATGGCCGATATGTAAAAAGCCATTTGGTTCTGGTGGGAATCTTGTGATGATTTCAGTATGTTTCCCACTTTTTAAATCTTCTTCCATAATTGTTTTAATAAAGTTTGATTGATCTTTCATGTTATCACCTTTTAAATGAGTTTATTCATTGCTTCTTCTGTTTCTATTTTTAATTTCTCTAATGCGTTTTTAGAATTTAAACTGTAATCTGGAAACATAGGTTTTCCAATGTTTAAAATGATTTTTTTCTTTTTGATGCCCTCTTTGTCTTGAAAGTTAATTCTAATTGGAATGATTGGGACTGATGAATCTACTGCTAATTTGAAGGCTCCTTTTTTAAAATTTCTTAATTTTTCATCCTCTTTAATTAATTCTCCTTCAGGAAAAAAATGAATATATTTTCCTTTTCTAGCTTGTTTAGACAATTCATTAAAAAAGATTCTATTTTCTAAAATGGTTTCTGGTGTAGGAATAGCTCCTAATGCTCTAACGAGTTGTCCGATGACTGGTCTTTCAAAATTTTCTTTCATCCCTGTAAAAACAACTTTTTTAGGGAATGCAGCAATTCCTGACATAACAGAATCTAGGGTGTGTACATGATTTGAAATTAAAATAGCTCCACCTTTGACTTGTCTTAAGTTTTTCTTATTCTTAATTTTTACCTTCAGATATATTTTGTTATACACCATTAAAATAGGGACCACTAAATAATAGAAAAACGTTGTAAAGGTTCTAATAACTTTAGTTTTATTAACTTGCTTAGTTATTTTTTTTCCTGTTTTACTTTTAGATAGTTTGTTGTTTTTATTGTCTTTAATCGCTTCTTGAAGCATTTCTTCAAATCTTTTAACTGCACCATTTAAATGATATTTTGTCCCTGAATTAGCATAAATCTTTTCCATTCTTTTTCTTTCTTCTTCATGATCTAACCAGTATTCTATTTTTTCTTTTAGGCTATCTGGATTTCCTGCTTCAAATAAGCTGCGCTCATCTAAAGCAAACTGTGGCGTTGCACTTTTAGGTGAGTTTGCTATGATTGGAACTCTTCCTGAGGCGATGGCTTCTAAACAAGAAATAGCTTCAATTTCTACGTCTGCCGCGTGAATATATAAGTCTTGCTCATGAATTTTCTGGATTAATTCTTCTTTGTTATAAAATCCAAATTCAACTGAAACACCTAGTTTTTTAGCTAAGTTTTCAATACTTTTCTTTTTAGGACCTGCTCCTGCGAAGGTTAATTGAATGTTATCTTTGTATTTGCTTTTTGCAACCGCATGTAAAATAACATCTTGTCTTTTTTCTGCAGATAATCTACCAATCATCATGATATGATATTTATCTGTTTTTTTAGTTTTCTCTTTATATATAAAATCATCATCTATCCCGTTTGAAATAACGTGCAATTGATTGGGATATTTATTTCTTTTAAGTTCGTTTGCAATAAAGTTTGATGGGCAATGAACGTGTCTGGTTTTTTTAAAAAATCTTTTAAAATGTTTATATATGATTGGTGCTAGTATTTTTTTAAAGCGTTTCATTCCTGCACCATAAATAATGTTTTCTGGTTGAACGTGAAAGGCACTAGTTACAGGGATATCTAATTTTTTTGCAAGCTTGATAGCTTTTTTTGATGTTTTCCACGGCATAAAGACATGAATAACATCAGCACCCTCAAAAGCGCTTTTAAGTACTTTCTTATTTGGTTTAGAAAATGTTATATTTTGTCCCTTTGCAACATCACTAACGACTGGAATGTATCTTGTTTTTAATGTATATATGTCTTCTCCAGTAAGATCGTTTGTGACAATTCTAACCTCATGACCAAAAGTTCTTAGTTTTTCTGCAAATCTATGTGCTGTGATCATCGTGCCATTGGTTAAACTTTTATAGTTGTCAATGATAAAAACAATAACCATAATTATCACCTATTTTCCTTTTCCTTTGCCCTATAATTTTACCATATTATATGTTTTTTTCATAGCGTGTAGTTAATTTTAAAAAAAGACGCATGAGGCGTCTTTTCTTATTCTATTTATAATATTAAGGCGTTTGGCCTAATGCAGCTAAGATATCTGAAAGATCAATACCTTTATCTTGTAATTCGTTTGCAATAGTTTCGTATAATTCTTCTTTTTGAGTTTCATCTAGTTCATTAACGTAGTCTAGAATATCTTCAACCGGTGCCGTAGTATCGATATCAAATTCATTGTTTGCATCATTATTAATGATATCTAAAATATCTTTAATTTCATTTTTGATTTCATTTAATGTTGCTTGATTTTCTGGTTTGATTTTAAATCTGAGTTTTCCATTTAAAACAAGAATTTCTTCTACGGTAGTTCCTGTTTGAACAAACTCTGACATGAAATCTTTTAAGATGATTTCATTTTCTTCTACTACTATTTTATCACTTGTCAGTGCATCTTTTAAAATTTGCTGTAAATTAATCCATAACTCTGAGGTTGTTTGGATGTTTGTTTCTCCAATATCTATGCTCGTCACTTCAAAGATTAAGTCAGCTGGGTTTTGTGTTGATGGCTTAGGTAAAACATTAACTACGATTTCCGCTATGAAGTTATCGTCTTCTTGGTTAGCTAATTCAAATCTAATACTTAACTTCATGACGCCGGTTTCTAGTTTGGTTAAAATTGGTTTCATAGTTAATTTAAAGTTTTTGCTTCCTAAAGGAAGGTCTTTTTCTAATAATGTTTCTTGATTTAAATAATAGTTTAATATTTCATTTAATTCTTTTTCACGAATATCTAAATTAACATATTCATCTGCATCAGGTGATAAAGCAGAAATTAGGATGCTTGCTAATTGTCCTTTAATGACCTGGAAAACTTCTTCTTGGGTTTCTAGGTGTCTAATATCTTCGTTTAATTCAAGCATTGCCTTAAGTTTTCCTAAAGCTATTTCTAGTCCCATTTTTGATTCACCAATGTGAATGTTTAAAATATCAATGGTTCTAATAAGTTCCATTAGCATTGCCATGTTTTGGTCATCGTTGCCTGCTGTTTCTAAAAAACTATAAAGTTCTTGTCTTGAAACGGTTAGGACTCTTTTTTCTGCATCAAAGTGGCCTACTGGTAATTTTTCATTAATCATTTGACTTAAATCAATATTTTGTAGTTTGATAAGACCTGTGCGTGCTAGATTGTATATCCAGTTTGCAGAAAGATTACCAATACTTATTTTTTTAACGGTTAGAGTAATGATATCATTTTCTTCTATGACTGTTATTTCTACTCTTAAACTTGTTTTATACACAAGAAATGATGCTAACTCTATATCTGCGCTGGTTTTTAAAATAATGGTATCTTGGTTATATTCAAGCCAAGCCCCTTTAAACCCCACCATGTTGTTAGCAAGTTTAGCGGCGTATTTACTGTCTTTTTCTTCTACATCTGGGTTTAAATAGTTAGGATTAAATGTTGGGTTTTCTGCACTCATTTTTATAAACATCTCTTTAATCGTTGCGTTGATGTTGTCACCCTCAACTCCTACTACCAATTTATCCTGTGTGGTACTTTTAAGAAAATCATCTAAAGAAATCGCAACACTTTCTTCAATGCTTTGAATTTCTTGGTAGTTTTCTATTTTTGGTGCTTCGTTTTTATACATAAATCCAAGCAAGGTGATTGGTAAAATTAATAAAATCAGTAGAAAAACGAAGATATATTTGATTAATTTAAAAACAAATCTAAACAAAAACATAGGTCCACCTCCCGTGGTATTGATAATTTATACTTTATTTTATCATATTTTTAAAAAGATACTTTTAATTTGCGATAGGAAGTGTAGAATCACCTTTAATGAAGTAATTTTTTTCTGCCTTCTTTTTTTGATTTTGATAATAGGCTGCAATACCAATCATTGCAGCTTGATCTGTACAATATTTAATGCTTGGTATAATGATTTCTATATCATTAATTTCTTTTCTTAATTTTTCTCTTAATCCTTTATTGGCAGCAACACCACCAGCAACAATGATTTGTTTAGCTTGATATCTTTGAGCAGCTTTTTTAGTTTTTTCAACTAAGACATCTGTGACACTTTCTTGAAAAGATTTACACATGTTTTCAACATGGATGGTTTCATTTTTTTGATTAGCATTATGAACTAAGTTAATAACTGCACTTTTTAACCCTGAAAAACTAAAATTAAATTCCTCTTGGTTTAGAAAAACTCTAGGCAAATTATAAGTATCTTCTCCAAGATGGGCTAACTTATCAACAATCGGTCCTCCTGGATAACTTAAACCAAGCGTTCTGGCTACTTTATCATACGCCTCCCCCACAGCATCATCTAAAGTTGTTCCAAGAAGTTGAATGTCTAGGTGATCTTTCATATATAAAAGTTCTGTATGTCCGCCTGAAACTAATAAAATAACCGCTGGAAACTTCATTTCATTTTCAATTTGAGATGCATAGATGTGCCCTAATAAGTGATTAACACCCATGATTGGTTTATCGTGACTGTATGCAAAAGCAACTGCTGCATTAATGCCTACCAAAAGCGCTCCTATCAATCCTGGCCCTTGTGTTACAGCAACAAAATCAATGTCTTCTATTTTGACATTTGCTTGTTTAATGGCTTGCTCAAAAACTTGTGTCATATGTTCCACATGTTGTCTTGAAGCTACTTCAGGAACTACACCTCCAAAGACTTTGTGAATATCAATTTGAGAAAGTACGATGTTTGATAAAACTTCTTTCCCATTTTTGGTAATTGCAACACTGGTTTCATCACAGCTTGATTCTACTGATAATATAATCATTTTAATCCTTCTTCCATAAATATATATACGCATCTTCATTAGGGTAGTAATCTGGTTTGGTAAGTATTTTTTCAAACCCTAATGCTTGGTATAGCTTTTGAGCGTTATGATTGGATGCTCTCACTTCTAAAATAATGCTTTTTATTTTTCTTTTTTCAACTTCGTTTATTAATGTTTGAAGCAATTTGGTTCCAATCCCTTGTTTTTGAAACTCTTTTTCTACAACAATGTTTAGAATTTCTGCGTTTTCTTCAAAAATTCTTGCACTTAAATATCCTATAAGTTTCTTTTCTTTTTCATAGCCAATCATGTAAGTATATGGGTTGGTAGTAAGTTCTTGGTTTAAAAAATCATAACCTAATGTTTGGTTTAAGTGTTTTTTTTCTAGATTTACAATATCTTCTAGATTTTCAATGGTTATTTTTTTGATCATGATTTCTTTCCGCTTCTGTGATTCTTAAGTAATTTGGAATCAGTTCATGTGGATTTTCTACCAACATAAAACGATGTTCTATTTTACTTAAATCAATCTTGATGGTCTCATGATTAATGATGATGTGATTCGGATATTTTTTTAATTCATCGAGATGATAGAGTCCTTCTTTTAAAACAACTTCAGATTGTTCATATACTCCACTAAAATAATTTTGATTTCTTGCATCTATCATGGCAGTTATTTGACCATCATAACCACTGGTTAAAAGTTGTAAGCTGCTAATGGTATAAAGTGGTATTTGGTTGGTATAGGCAAGCATTTTAGCTGTCATAACCGCAACCCTTAATCCCGTGTAAGAACCTGGTCCTACTCCAACGATGATTTGATCAATTTCTTTAATGTTAATTCCACCTTCTTTTAAGGTTTCATCAATTAATGGAATCATGTATGCTGAGTGGTCTTTTTTACCTAATCTGGTTTTAATAATTTCTGGTTTTCCTAGCACAGAAAGGATAACAATTTGGGTGTCTGTTGAGACGTCTATTATTAGTTTTTTCATTTTATAAACCTAACTTTTCATATGATTTTCCTACCGACGTAATACTAATTTCTCTATTTTCATCGCCTAAATAGGTCAGTTTTACTTTAATATATTCTAATGGGATGAGCTGTGGGGCTTGATTTGGCCACTCAATAACAACCAAATCTCCTTCTTGAATATATTCTTCTAAATCATAGTCCTCGGTATGCTCATCTAATCTATATAAATCAAGGTGATGCATTTGTTTTTCTTCTACCTGATAACTTTTCATAATTGTAAAAGTGGGGCTGCTTATGTTTCTGGTGATACCATATCCTAACGCTATCCCTTTGGTGAAGGTTGTTTTCCCTGCTCCTAAATCCCCTTCTAATAAAATGACTGCTTTTTGATTTTTAACCTTATGGCCAAGCCACTTTCCTAGTTCTATTGTTTCGCTTTGATGATGCGTTTTCTTAATCATTTTTATTCCTTCTTTACTTTAGTATATTTTCATACCCTTTTTTGCCTAGTAAGGCAAACATATTTTTTTTATAATCCTCTACGCCTGGTTGATCAAAAGGATTGATTTTTAGTAGGTATGCTGACATAGCACATGCGATTTGAAAAAAATAAACTAAATATCCAAAATGATAAGCATCTAATTTTTCAATCACAATCTCTATATTAGGCACACCACCATTTAAGTGAGCTATTTTAGTTCCTTTTAAGGCTTGTTGGTTGACATAAGATATTGGTTTTTCTGCTATATAGTTTAGTTGATCTAAATCTTTTTCATCTAGTGGGATTAAAAGATCTTCTTCTTCCTTTGCTACATTGATGATTGTTTCAAAAAGGATTCTTTGTCCTTCTTGAATGTATTGTCCTAATGAATGAAGGTCTGTTGTAAAAGATGCTGAGGCTACAAATAACCCTTGATGCTCCTTACCTTCTGATTCTCCGAAAAGTTGTTTCCACCATTCAGAAAAATAAGTTAGATTTGGATCATAGTTAACCAACATTTCAATTTTTTTGTCTAAATCTTTATTTAATAAATATCTTGCTACAGCATATAAATATGCTTTGTTGGTTTTAAGATCTGAATGCTTGCTTTCTTCATAAGCCTTTTGAGCTCCTTTTAGCATTTGATCAACATCAATTCCTGCAAAGACAAATGGTAATAGCCCTACTGCTGTTAAAACACTATAACGTCCACCAACATCATCTGGTATCACAAATTTTTCATAACCTTCTTTGGTAGCTAGTGTGTATAAAGACCCTTTTTCTTTATCAGTTGTTACATAAATTCTTTTTTTGCTTTCTTCTTTTCCGTATTTATCTTCAATGGCTTTTTTTAAGATTCTAAACGCAATAGCTGGTTCTGTTGTTGTTCCTGATTTTGAGATAACGTTTAAAGCATAGTTTTTGGTTTCTAAATGCTTTAACAAATTGGTTAGATAGGTTCCTGATAAATGATGTCCAGCAAAAATAATTTCAACATCGTTTTTCTTAAATGGTTTTTTCAAAAATTCAATACCTGCTTTTGCCCCTAAGTAAGAACCCCCTATTCCAATCACTACCAATGTATCTATTTTTTTATGACTATTTTTTAGAGTTTTTATTCTTTCTAATTCTTTTTTATCATAGGTTAAAGGTAGGTCAACCCAACCTAAAAAATCGTTGCCTCGTCCTGTTTTTTGATGTATTTGTTGATGTATTTGTTCAACTTCTGATTGTAGTGTTTCTGGTTGTCTTTTTAAAAATGATTGAACTCCGCTTAAATCTAACTTCAAACCCATTATTATTCTCCTTTTTTATCCTTAATCCATACTGGTAGTTGATTTTTCAGTGATTTAAAACCTATTTTTATATCCACTTGCTTTAATACTTTCGGATCGATATCATGCGCTTTTTTATAGCTTAGAACAAGTCTTTTTTCAGCCTCATAAACTTCCATCACGTATGCTTCTATCAATTCCCCTATATTGAAGATCGCATTTATATCTTTAACATATTTATCCGATATTTCTGAAATATGAATGAGTCCTGAGTATTCTCCACAGGAAACAAATACACCATAATTTTGTATCCCAGTGACAATACATTCAATTTTTGTCTTTTCTTTCATGTTGTTTCCCCTCTTTTTCTTTATTATTATAACACAATTTAGATAGTTTTTTTGATTGGGTGCTAAATAAAAAAGAGCTCTCGCTCTTTATTAAATGACTTGGTTAATATAGATTCCTATTCCTCGGTATCCAAGGTGAGTTGCTACTACTGGGCTGATTGCTCCATATAATTCTATTTCAAGGTTTTCATCTTCTATTTGTGCTAATTCATGGATAAGTTCTTTTGCTGGAACTGGATCATCTACAAAAACAACTTTTGCAACGATTTTCACGCCAGCGGTTAAAGCTTTTTTAACTTCTCCTACTAGATATTTAAAGACTGCTTCTGCACCTCTAGCTTTTTTCTCAACCGTTAGTTTGCTACTTTCAAATTTTAAAATCGGTTTAATTTTTAAAATATTACCAATAAGTGCTTCTAATTTAGTTAAGCGCCCTCCTTTTACAAGGGTTCCTAAATGGTCGACTGAAAATAATAGTTGTCCTTTAACTGCTTGTTTTTTCATTAGTTTTTCTGCTGCTTCTTTGGCTGTTAAACCATCTTCTAAGTATTGATTTAATCTTTCTAATAAGAAAGCAACGCCTGGGCCTACTGTTTGTGTATCAATAACAATGACATTTTCATTTCCTAAAATTGTTTTTGCTAAAGTGGCGCTATTGATAGTCCCGCTTAATCCTCCGGAAAGAACTAAACAAATGACTGATTCATATCCTAAAGCCAGTTGTTCTTTATAAGCTTCAATGAATAAATCTGGCGCTGGTTGACTAGTGGTTACTTTATGATTTTTATGCATATACTCTAGTAATTGTGAGTTGCTTAGTGTGCCATCTACATAAGATGCTTCATCAACAAGCATGGTTAATGGGACAATGCTTGCATCTTTAAAAATAGTTTCTTTAAATAAGTTTCCACAAGTAGAATCAACAACGATTCCAACAGTTCTTTTAGTTTTCATTTTACTACCCCAAAAATAACCAACCGATGACTGCTACGGCAATTCCTAATAAGATGCCAAAAAAAACTTCTTTTGGTTTATGTCCTAAAGATTCTTTTAGTTTCTCAACGTTTTCAGCTTGATTATCGTCTTGGTTTAATCTTTCTTTTATTTTATTTAAATCTTGCGCATGTTTTGATGCCTCATATCTAATACCCATCGAGTCATGTACAACAACCATCGCTAAGACAAGTGCAATAGCAAAGAAAATGCTCATTCCCTCATAAATGAATATTGCTGTTACTAATGAAGTTACTAATGCCGAATGAGATGAGGGCATTCCACCGGTTGAAAATAAAACTTTTTCGTCTAGTTTTTTATTTTGCTTTCCTGAAATAAAGAATTTAATGACTTGGGCAATTACCATTGACAATATTGAAATGAGGATAATCTTAATTGGATCATTCATACATCTATAACCGCAATAACTCCTGGTACGTTTTCTAGTAACATAGTTTCAATGCCTTGTTTTAATGTGATATCAATTGCCATACAGCCATCACAGGCTCCTAGCATTTTTACATATACGATTCCATCTTCAATATTGACTACTTCTATATCTCCACCGTCTCTTTGTAGATACGGTCTTACTTTATCTATTAAAATGTCTACTTGTTCTGCTATTGTTTTTTGTTCAGACATGTTATCACTTCCTTTTACATTATTATATCATAATTCTTTTTTTACTTAATTCTTTTTAGTACAAAGTAAGGACAGTTTCTATTACAAGATTCGTTTAGATAGTCAGGTATTTTTTTATAACCATTAACACTTTTAGGATCTTGACTAAATCCTTTGATTCTAAGTAATCCTGATGCAATGTCTCCTACTAAGTAGATATATCTATCAAATGCTACGTCTACATATTTTTCTTCAAACTGTTCTTTATTAAAAGCGTCTTTATAATCTTTTAATATTTCAAAGTTTCCAAATTTTGTTTCTACCATGTTTTTCACCTTATTCTGTGAAATAATAGTCTAGTGGTATATCATGTTTTTCATTTTCAAAATCTGTGACTGCAAAACGATAACATACACCAACTTTTATTATTTCTTTATTTTTTTGAAAGAAGCGATCAAAATAACCTTTTCCATATCCTAAACGATAGTTTTTTAGATTCATTGAGACGGCTGGAACAATCACATACTCTAATTGATTGGTTACATTTTCCCCTTTAACAACCTCAATTACACCAAAATTGCTTTTCTTATAATGACTTTCTTCTATAGGTGTATAGAAAACAAGGTCATCTCCTTCTACGGTTGGATAAGAAAAGATTTTATCTGGAAATTTTCTTGTAATTTCGTTTAAATCCATTTCGTTTTTAATTGGGTTGTATAATCCAATGTATGTGGATTTAATAAAATTAGGGTCTTCTTTTATTTTTTTAATAACCTCTGTTTGTGCTAAAACTACTTGTATACTCGTTAATTGATTGCGCTCTTCTAAAATCTTGGTTCTTAATTCTTTTTTACTTAACATCTTTATAATAACATCCATTACTGTTAAATTGCGGGTTTAAAGCAACCTTTAAAGCTTCATATGCATATTGCGCTAGCTCATGTTCTGTTTTACCATCTGTTTTATAAATGCTTACGCCTGCAAAGACTTCAAGTTCTGTTTTTATAGAACCGTATTCCATTGTTAAATTTAAGAACTTATCGATTTCTCTAATACCTTTATACATCATATCCATTTTTCTTGGATCAGTTATGGTGAGCGCAAACTCTAAACCTGAGATTCTATAAATTCCTGAGTTTTCTGTTACAAAATTATTGTTTAGTCTTTGAATATAACTGCCCATAAGCATATTTCCTATTTCTCTACTGTAGGTTTCGTTAATTTTAGGAATATTTTGGAGTTTAAAAATTGCTAACTGAAAAGGTCTATCTCTTTTAATAAGACTATTCATATCCGCTAATAAGTGATGCTCATCTTTAATTTCATCAAGTATATCAATATTAGTTTTTCTAAAGTGAGCTGTTCCTATAGGGTTTACTACACCCATAATCGTTGATGTTTTTAAATCTTCAAAAATTCTTTTCCCTTTTTCTGAAACCCAAACTTGTCTACCTTCTACTAAGTATCGATAAGAAACTTTATATGTATTTTTGCTTGGCGTTAGATCACTTAAAACCATTAAATATTTCTTTAAGTCTTCTGGTTCTATTCTACTTCTATAATCTTCTAAGCTTAAGTCGTTATTGTGTAGATTTAAAACTTCTTTTAACGTGTCATTTAACCACATGGTTTTTTCGTTTAAATCTAAAAAGAATAGCCCTTCTTCGCTTAATTCTAAGGTTGCGATAAACTTTTGTTGAATACTTTCTAATTCCGTGGTACTTTTATTAAGTTCTTTTTCTACGGTGAATAAATCAAAATCTGTTTTCTTTTCTCCTACACAAATGCGCCCTTTATATTTGTTCATCATAAATATAGGTTGCATCACCATTTTTAAAACAACCGTTTCCCCTTTGTGATTTTGAAAGTATATTTCTTGAAGTTCTTGATCGTCTTTAGTGGCTCTTTTTTTGTATTCTTTGTAATAGTTTTCTAAGATGTTATTGTTGATCTCTGTTTCATTTAATTTAGAAAAACGAATGGTTTGGTTAAATACTGTAAATAGTTTTTTCCCAATGACCTCTTCTTTTTCTAAGCCCAGCTCTTGAAGTAGACTATAAGAAATATCTTTGATTCTTTCTTTTTTGTCTACGGCATAATAAGCATTCCAACTGCTGTTTTTAATTGATTTAACAAATAATTCATAATGGCTTGATTTTAAACTTGATTGTTTTAAAGTGACATATGAAACCCACATAAAGAAAACATAGTTAAATATGGTGTATCCTAAATAGATTTGTGATAGTAGTTCATTTTCTTTAATGTATCCATCATATAAGACTAAAAATGCTACAGAAATCGCAGCATTAAACAAACCAAATCCTAGTTTATTCTTTAATACTCTTTCTCTTTGCATGCTGTCTAAAATAATCATAAAAACAATGACCCCAGCAATGATTAATGTAAAGATTGGATGTTGTGCTTCTATCATTTTATCACCTATATATTTGGAAATATGTATAAGAAAAAGACAATAAGTAACGTTATAATGCTTGTTAAAACATATAACGGCCATTTTCTACTATTAAATGCAGATGTTATTTTAGTTAGAATTTTAGAGTTTCCAATTAATAAAAATGGATGGAAGATGAATTCAATTATTTTTTTCATGATTTCCTCCTATTTCATAAACATATTTAAATACTCTTGAAGTTTGGCTCTGTCATTTGTTTTTAACATAATGCCTTCAATAGCAATCGATATGCTTCCTGTTTCTTCTGATACCACAATGGTCATACTATCTGAAACCTCACTGATACCTAAACCCGCTCTATGTCTAGATCCGGTTGTTTTTTCAAAGTTTTCATTAGATGATAAGGTAAAGTAAGCCCCAGCACATAATATTTTATCACCTCTGATGATAACTGCACCATCGTGCAGAGGTGTGTTCGGGGTGAAAATATTGACTAATACTTCTCTTGAAACCTCACTGTTCATCATAATGGCTTTGTTTGAAAACTGATCTAGTGTGTTATGTTTTTCTATAGTAATTAAAGCCCCTATTTTATTTTTGGCTAAATATAACGTAGCCTCAATGATTTCTTGTTTGGTTCTTTCACTACCCATAACAATAGCTTCTTTTCGATTATTTTCTTTCCAAATCGAATTAAAGGTTAGTCTTAAATCTGGTGCTGCTATAACAACAACAATACTAGGAATTAAAACAAGTAGGGCTTGATAGATATTTTGGTTAGGAATCATACCAACTTTTTCAGATAAATAAACAACTGTTATACTTAAAGCCATGAAAATAAAGGTTGCTAAACTTCTTTTGTTATTTAAAATGATTTTTAATAAAAAGTAGGTGACAATCCATATCAAATATACGTGTAATATAGTCCACCAAGTTAAATCTTGATACCACATACTATTTCCTCCCTATCTTGATTTAAGGTATTTTTATTATATCATATTTTTAAGGCCTTGATTTTGTTATCTATACGTTTTTTTATATCTTACTTATCTTTTACATGATATGATTATATTAAAGTAGGTGATGTTATGTTAGATAGAGCCATATTAGTTGGTTTAGATTTAAATATTTTAGGTGTTAATCAAGAAAAATCTTTAGATGAACTTGAGCAGCTGGCTTTGGCTTTAAACATTAAAACTGTAGATAAAGTGATTCAAACTTCAAAAAAAGTTTATCCTAAATATTATATTGGTAGTGGAAAAGTTTTGGAAATAAAAAAGGCTATTGAGGTTTTAGAAGCCACAATGGTTATTTTTGATGACCCATTAAGTCCCGCTCAAATTAAAAATTTAGAAGAGGTTTTAGATGTTCAGATTATTGATAGAAGTTTTTTGATTTTATCCATTTTTGCAAAAAGAGCACAATCAAAAGAGGCTGTTTTAGAAGTTGATTTAGCACAAAAGCTTTATTTATTACCAAGACTTGTTGGGATGGGTAAAATTTTATCTAGACAAGGTGGTGGCAGTTATAATGCTAAAGGACCTGGTGAGACCAAATTAGAGTTAGATAGAAGAAAGTTGATTTCTGATATTTCTAAAATTAAACATGAGTTAGAAAAAATAAAACAAGAGAAAATGACTTCTCGTAAATTAAGATTAAAAAATAAGATCCCTATTGTTGCCTTGGTTGGATATACCAATGCTGGCAAATCTTCTTTAATGAATAGTTTATCTCGTTATTTAAACAATGATTCAGAGGAAGTTTTAGAAAAAGACATGTTGTTTGCTACTTTAGATACTAAAACTAAAAAGTTGCAAATGGCTAATAAACCGCCTTTTCTACTCATTGATACGGTAGGATTTGTTTCGAAATTACCACCTGAGTTGATTAATTCTTTTGAATCTACTTTAAGTGATATTTTAAATGCTGATTTGATCCTTCATGTGGTTGATGGGCTAAATCCTGATCCCTTTCACATAGAAACAACCAAACAGGTGATTCAAAAATTAGGGGCAGATCATATTGAACGAATGATGGTTTTAACCAAGGGTGAATTTAGAATTGCACCTCCTCATCTTTTTGAGGATTATCTTTGGGTTTCAAATAAAACTGGGCAAGGTATCGACGAACTTGTTGATAATATTTATGGTGTTTTATATGAGGATTTTATGTTATACCATTTAAAGCTCCCCTTTAATAAAGCTGGGTTGATTGATTATTTAAAAACAAATTATGAAGTATTATCTCTTGAATATCAAGAAGATGGTATTTTAGTTAGAGTTTCATTACCTGAGCATGAGAAAAATAAGTTTACTCAATATTTATTAGGCTAAAGAAAAGACCCTTTAAGAAAGGGTCTTTTTTATCTTATAGACAATTTGTTTGATTTCATCTTTTGTTACACTACATAAAGCAACTCTTAAGCCTTCTTTCATGGGCACTACATGAAGTGCTTCTTCTTTCACTAACTTTTCATAGCATTTTAGTGGGTCATCTACGGGTATTAAAACAAAGAAACCACCTTTAAAAGGATAATGATTTAAATTTTGCTTCCTAGCTTCTTCTATGAAAAGATTGCCTCTTTGGGTAAGTTGATTGGTTATTTTACTAAGGACTGTTTTATAGGTTTCTTTTTCTTTACTAATTTCGTTAAATAACTCAATTCCTACAGATGGTGCTGTTGACCATTTTCCTAAAGCATCTTCATAAGCATGTTTTCTAAAATAATCTGCTTGTTGCTCTGTTTGAAATAACCCGATTAAAGCTCCTAATCTTAGTCCATACATTGAAAAAGATTTAGAGGCTGAAAAAGCAATTAATGGTGTGATATGTGGAAGAACTTTTTTTAACTGTAAAAATTTTTCCCTAGATTTTTCTAACCCTTCAGGATCGTAATCAAAATAAGCAATATCTAGTAATAAAGTGATATCGTTTTGGTGATATTGATTCATTATATTTATGATTTCTGCCCATTCATTTTGATTTAATTGATATCCTGTTGGATTGTGACAAGGGTCATTAATCACGACTAAAACTTTTTTTTGTTGTTCTGTTAGTTTTTGAAGTTTTTGGTGGAATGAATTTAAGTTAAATGTGTTGTTTTCAAATAAAATAAAATCTTCTATGTTTATTTTTGCAGCCTTTGTGAAAAAATCATAACGCCATTTAATATCTGAAATTAAGACAGAATCTAAAGGATTTGTGTAGGTGTTAAACGCAATGCTTATTGCTCCAGAACCGCCTGGTGTTGCGATAACATCTGTTTTAAAGTAAGACTCTATTTCTTCTTTGGTTTGATCAAATACCCAGCTTAAAACGTTTTGTTTAAAAATATCTCCACCACTTGTTGTTCCATAAGGAAAAATGTTGTCTACTTGGATTTGCATCAATTTATCTTTTACAAAAGGAATGATCATTTTTTTATCTTCATCATAAAAAGTCCCTAGGGTAGCGTTAATAACCTGTGGATTTTTTTTCTTTGCTTCTGCAGCGTTTTTTCCGATGAATAAAATATCTATAGCAGACATTGAAATCACTCCTTACTTATTTTGTTAAAGTATTGTTCAATGATAGATGCAGCAATATATAACCAATGTTCTTCTTGATTTTTGGTAACAATCGTTATATGAACACGTCCTTTAATGTACCCTAATTTAATTGGGATTTTAGATTCACTGGATACTTCAAACAATTTTTCTCCATTAATTTTTTGAGACTTTTCAATAGAGATGATGAGGTTAACGTCGTGTGAACTTAAAACTGTTTTTTCTACGCCTAATTGGTAAGATTGTTTTTTAAATAGTTTTTCATACATATATAAAACAAGTTGTGGCGTTAGTTTTCCAAATCGATCTTCTAGTTCGTTTCTAAGTTTTTTTACATTTTCAAGACTGTTTAATTCTCCGATGCGTTTATGAATTTCTATTCTAACCGCATCTTCTTGAATATAGTCTTTTGGAATGTGTCTTTCTGAGTAGATTTCATCAATACTTTCTGTGATGCGTGGTTCTTCTTCTTTGTTTTCCATAACTTCTTCTAGTAACTTCATATAAAGATCCATTCCAACAGAATCGATGAAGCCTGATTGTTCTTGTCCTAAAATATCTCCAGCCCCTCTGATGGCTAAATCTCTTAAGGCTATTTTAAATCCACTGCCTAAATCGGTAAAGTCTTCAATGACAGATAGTCGTTTTCTTGCCTCATCGTTGATATTTTTCTTTGGATCATACATTAAATATGCATACGCAATTTTATCACTTCGTCCTACGCGACCTCTGATTTGATATAGTTGTGATAATCCAAGATTATCGGCATCATGAATGATTAAGGTATTTGTGTTTGGAATGTCTACTCCTGTTTCAATGATGGTTGTTGCTACTAAAACATCAAAATGATGGTCGATAAAATCTGTTAAAACATCTTCTAGTTTATCTTTATTCATTTTACCGTGAGCATAAGTGATTCTAGCATTTGGAACAATTTCTTTTAGTTTTAAAACCATTTTTTCAATATCGCTGGTTTTGTTGTATAAATAAAAGACTTGTCCGCCTCTAGCGAGCTCTCGGTCTATTGCTTCTTTAATTAATCCTATTTGTCTTTCAACAACATAGGTTTGCACTGGATATCTATTTAATGGCGGTGTTTCTATCATAGATAAATCTTTTAATCCATACATTGACATTTGAATGGTTCTTGGAATTGGGGTGGCGCTTAAGGTTAATGTGTCTACATTTACTTTCATTTCTTTGATTTTTTCTTTATGTTCAACCCCAAATCGTTGTTCCTCATCAATAATGAATAGTCCAAGGTCTTTAAAAGAGATGTCTTCTGATAAGATTCTATGTGTACCAATGATGACATCAATAGTTCCTGCTTTAAGCTTTTGAATGATTTCTTTTTGTTCTTTTGCAGGAACAAAGCGATTTAATAATGCAACGGTTGCCCCATATTTTTCAAAGCGCTCTTTATAGGTGTAATAATGTTGTCTAGCTAAAATAGTTGTTGGGACTAAGTAAGCTACTTGCTTTCCTTCTAAAACTGCTTTAAAAGAGGCTCTTAGAGCGACTTCGGTTTTTCCAAAACCAACATCTCCCGCGATAAGTCTATCCATTGGTCGTTTGTTTTCCATGTCTTTTTTAACGCTTATAATAGCTTCTTGTTGATCTTTGGTTGTTTGATATGAAAAGTCATTTTCAAAAGCAAGCATCATATCGTTATCTGGAAGAAAGGCATGTCCTTCTGTGGCATTTCTTTCTGCATATAGTTTTAATAATCTATCACTTAAATCTTTGATTTTCTTTTTAACACTTGCTTTGGTGTTGCCCCATTGTTTCCCGCCTAACTTAGATAATTTAGGTGGTGCATCTTCATGACTGCGATATTTTAAGACTAAGTCTATTTGATCAACGGGCACGTATAAGGATTCATTGTTGGCATAGACTAAATAAAGGTAGTCTCTTTTAATTCCACTTAAATCCATTGTTTTTAATCCTGTATACTGAGCAATACCGTAATCATAATGAACAACATAGTCTCCTGGTTTTAACTCATCTACTGTTCTAATTTTAACAGCTTGATTAATAACGCTTCGATATTGGATTCTAGTTTTAAATTTTGTGTTAAAGATTTCTGTTTCGTTTAATAAAATGGTTCTTGTTTCTAAATCAATGAAAGAACCTAATAGGTTTTCATGAATGAGGTTAATTTCATTTTTTACTATTTTTGTTAAGTGATATGGCATGTTTTCTAGGTTGAGTGTTTCTTGGACTAAGGTTGTAAAATGATTTTTTTGTGTTGAGATGATGACCGTGTAATTTTGATACTGTTTTAACATTTCAACAAGCAACTTCATATTACCGTGTAATGGCTCTATATCAATGATTTCTAGACTTTTTTGATCAGGTGTTTCATTGGTGATAAAAAAGTTTAGGCTTTCTTTAATCTCTAGTTTAGAAAGTGTAAGTCGATATGGAATCTCAGAAAAGATTTCACCACCCATAGTTTCATTATAACTATTCATATCTAATTGATTGGTTTGTTCGTTAATGAGCATTTTATGTTGATCAATCATATATATTTTAGGATTTTTAACAAAGTCTAAAATGGTATAGTTTTTATCTGTGAAAAAAGAAGTGTAAATGGATAATTTTTCTAGTTTGGTTCTTTCTTCTAAGTTTAAGATATCTGATGATAGTTTTTGAGTTTCTTTTTCTGATAATTCTTTTTGATTGAAAAAATCATTGATGCGCTTAAGTGCTTCTTTTTTTTGTTCGTTGGTATAAAACAGTTCGTTTAATGGTGAGATATTTAGTTTTTCTTTATATTCAAAAGAAACTTGTGTTTCAACATCAAATACTTTGATGGATTCTAATTCATCACCAAAAAAATCAAGTCGATATGGATGTGGATAATCATGCGTAAAAATATCAATGATATTTCCTCTTACACTAAATTCCCCTGGTCTTTCTACAATATAGTTTCTAACATATCCGTTATAAACCAAAGTTTTTGCGATATCTTCTAGATCGTATTCTTGGTTTTTATGAATTGTATAGACAGAGTGAATGTAGTCTTTAGGGCTTAATTGAAGTTGTCCTAATCCTTGATGGGTTGTGACTATGACATATTTTTTATCTTCATTTAAAAGTTGTCTTAATGTAAATAATCTTTCATTTTTAAATTCAGGACTACCTAGTGCCATAATGGAGGTTAGCATTTGATCAACAGGATAGAAAAGAAGGTCATCTGCATGAATGACTTCTGATAATTGATCATAATATTTTTGTGCCTCATATAAGTTAGAGGTCACAACAATGATATTTTCTTTTTGGTGCTTAAAATCATAGGCAATAACATACTGTAAAAAAGGATCATTAACTTTTTTGAATGCTCCCTTTTTTTGTTTTATAATTTGATTTAGTTTTTGAGAAAACAACTTTTCAATCATACGATCACCTATGAGATAAAAACCCAAGATTATTCTTGGGTATTGTATTTAGTCATAATATCCTTATATGGGATATCTTCTATAAACATTTGGATTGCAGATGATACATCATCTAACTTTGGATCATAAAGACTCATTTCGCTTTTACTAATTTTACTTAGAACATATTGATCTAGTGGCATTTTTTTATCTACATCTATACCAATTCTAATACGTTTAAAGTCGTTTGTTCCCAGGTGACTGATAATGTTTTTTAAACCATTTTGGCCGCCGTGACTACCCTTTTCTCTCAGACGTATTTTTCCTGTTGGTAAGGCGATATCATCGACAATGACTAAGATATCTTCTAAGGCTATTTTATAATAATCTACTATTTTTCTAACTGCTTGTCCGGATAAATTCATGTAGGTTTGTGGTTTAGCAATGATTGCTTTTTGGTTGTTGATTCTAATAATAGAGATTGCTGCATCAAATTTAGGTTCAAATTTTAATTCTGATGGGTGTTTTTCTAAAAAACGATCAACTGCCATAAAACCTAGATTGTGTCTAGTTTTATCGTATTTCTCTCCAGGATTACCTAAACCAATGATAAGTTTCATAGTACTTTTAATAATCCTTCTGCTTCGTTGAATATATCGCTAATTGATTGGTCATGGATAATGTGTAGTATTGCTTCACCTAATAACGGTCCGACAGATACTTGTGTTATTTTTCCTACTTTTTTAGATGCTGGAAGTTTAATGGTGTTTGTTACAACAACTTCTTTTAAGCATGATTCTTGAATTCTTGTGGTTGCATCTTTTGAGAAAACAGCGTGTGTTGCAGTTGCATAAACTTCTTTAGCTCCCGCTTCTTTTAAAGCTTCTGCCCCTGCTGTTAAGGTTCCTGCTGTATCAATGATGTCATCTACCATGATACATGTTTTGTCTTTGATATCTCCGATGATGTTCATAACTTGTGCTTGATTTGGTTCTGGTCTTCTTTTGTCAATAATTGCTAAAGGAGCGCCCATTTTTTCTGCAAATCTTCTAGCTCTACTCACTCCACCATGATCAGGAGAAACAATGACGATATCTTCTAAGTTTTTACGTTTAAAATAGTTTGCTAGTAAGGATCCTGCTGGGAAATTGTCTATCGGGATATCAAAAAAACCTTGAATTTGCGCTGCATGTAAATCCATGCTTGCTACCCTATTGACACCTGATACTTGTAGAAGGTTTGCTACAAGTTTAGCTGTTATAGGTTGTCTTGATCTTGATTTTCTATCTTGTCTTGAATATCCGAAATATGGCATAATTACTGCAATACTTGCTGCGGATGCTCTTTTAAGGGCATCTGCTAAAATAAGAACTTCCATTAAATGATCGTTTGCTGGTGCACTGGTTGGTTGGACGATAAAGACATGTTGCCCACGTACACTTTCCTCAATGTTGATTGTCATTTCTCCATCTGCAAACTTAACTACTTCTACTACGCTTAAAGGAATTTTTGTATGTTCTGAGATTTCTTCAGCCAATTCTTTGTTGGCACTTAGCGTAAATAGTTTGATACTTTTTCCATTAATTAGCACTTTGGTCACCTTCCACACGTATATTATTCTTTTCTAACTTATTATATCATTTTAAAAAATATTTTAAAGGCTATATTCTTTATAAAATGAAAAAACTCAATTTATATAAAATTGAGTTTTCGTTCATCTTATTATTCTACTGGGTTTGCTTGTAATTCTAAATTGTAAGCTTCAATTGCTGCATCTTCGATGTGTTTTCTCATCTCTGCATTAATCGGGTGGGCTACATCTCTAAAGCCACCATTTGGCATTTTTTTGCTTGGCATTGCAACAAAAATTCCATTTTCCCCTTCGATAATGCGGATATCATGCACAACGAAACTTTCATCAAAAGTGATTGTTGCAATACCGCGTAATCTACTTTCGCTTTCAATCAATCTTACTTTAACTTCTGTAACTACCATTTCATGCCTCCATCTTCATCTTTATACTTAAATTATATCATATTTTTTTAAAAATAAAGCGTTTTCATCACTTAATGGTGCCAATTTGTGTTAAAATGGCCATTTTTTGGATAATTCTATGAACTTTTCAACAGAAATTTGCTCTGCTCTAATATTTACATCTATTTGATTTTCTTTTAAGAAATGATGGATCTCTGCTTTCTCTATATTAAAGGTCTGACTTAGGTTATTGACTAATGTTTTTCTTTTTTGATTAAAAGCTGCTTTAACAAATGGCACAAACTTTTCTGTAACATGTTCGTCTGTTGGTTTTTTAATGATTTGGATAATGACGCTATCTACTTTAGGTTGGGGAATGAACATATTTTTCTTAACAACCATGACTCTTCTTACGTTTGTGAAGTATTGAACTAAAACTGATAAGGCATTGTATGTTTTTTGGTTAGGGGCAGAAACCATTCTATCACCAACCTCTTTTTGAACCATCATGGTTGCTGAGCGAATGTTTGTTGTTTCTAAAACTTTAAATAAGATAGGTGAGGTAATGTAATAGGGTAGATTTCCGATAAACTCAACTTCTTCATTGTTAAAAAAGGTTTTAATATCTTCATTTAAATCAGAGTTTAGAAAATCACCATATTTTATCGTAAGTCCTTTTTCTATGAGTGGATCTAGGTATTCTTTTAGGCTTTTGTCTATTTCATATGCGACAAACTTTTTAGCTATAGGCAAAATGAATTGCGTTAACGCTCCTTTTCCTGGTCCTACTTCTATGACGTTTTTGTTTTCTAAATTAGCTTCAGAAACAATTTTTTTAAGTAGGTTTTTATCAGTTAAAAAATTTTGTCCATATTGTTTTTTTGCTTTATGCATTTTCTAATACCTCTTTTACTTCTTTTTGGGTAATATTTGCCCATAAAAGTCTTTTATAAAATGTTTTCCCGTTAGTTTTTCCTAGATTAAAGTGTTGTGAAACTTGATCTCTTCTTACTTGGCTTTGAGGGTGTCCTAATAATTTATGATCATATAAAAAACTAATGGTCACATCTGATTGGTTTTCTCTTGGTTGAATCATTTGGTTTAATGCCTTAATAATATCTTCTTTTTTTGCGTGTTCGATGCCTATTTTTTTACGATTTTTGCTTATTGCCTGATTGACTTCTAAAAAAGCATGAGTCACGTTTTTAAGTTCTTGACTTAAAATCCTTCTTAATCTTTCTCCTGCATGATCTGGATCTAAAAATAAGACCATTTGATGAGTTTCGCTTAGTTTTTTTAACTGCATCATGGTTTCTTTAGGTAGATCACTTCCATTGGTAATCATCACTTGTGCCTGAGGATATATTTGATTGATTTTTATTTGATCATGATATCCTTCTACAACAATAATTTGGTTCATTTTTTCTCCTTGTAAAAAAACTTAGGGTCTTCTTTAATGCTGGTTGTAATTAAGCTATGAATGATGGATGAATGTGCGCTTAAGGGTTTAATTTCGCCTGTTTTTAAGAAGATGTATATTTGATCTCCTAAGTTTTTATCTGACTCTCTATAGGCACTTTGTTCTACAGTAGAAGTGTGTGTATAATACTTTGCTTGATTGCCATAATCTTTTTTAATTTGTTTAATTAGGTTTTCATTTTCTTTTGTGTCATCTAAATATGACCAGATAGATCTGTTAAAAAAATCTTTGGCTAAGGTACTTAAAATAAGATCATCACACTTGGTTAAGTATGCAATTAATCCGTTCATATAGTAATCATCGATTTGATAATATGCATCTAAATCCTCTTTGTTTTGCATGATTCTTTTTAATGCAGTAACATCATACCCAAAATCATAGTTTTCTTCTAAAAGTTCATGTATTCTTAAATAGATTTTGCCTAAAATAACTTCATAAGCTCTTGCTTTTGGGTGGTAGTATACTTGCCAGTACATATGATATCTACTAATTAAATAGTTTTCTATAGCGTGTATGCCTGATTCTTTAAATACCACTTGTTTGTTTTTAATGGTGATAACGCGCATGAGTCTTTCTAAATCTATATGCCCGTAAACCGCTCCTGTAAAGTATGCATCGCGCTCTAAGTAGTCTAATCTATCAATGTCTAATTGGCTTGATATGAGTTGTTCTATGATAGGATATTTATGCTTTTTATCAATGATTGAGGCAACATCATTTTTAAAATCTTCATCTATTTGATCTAGAATATGAGAAATTTCTTTATTATTACGAATGATTTCAGCGCCTATTTTTTCGTGATTGACTAAAAAGACATCCTCAAAGGCGTGTGAATAAGCACCATGTCCGATATCGTGTAATAAAGCAGCTGTTAAAAAAAGGAGTTGTTCTCTTTGCTCTAATTCAGCCTGTATTTCTTTTATTTCTAAAAAGCGACGAGCTAGTTCATAAACACCTAAACTGTGAATGAATCGTGAGTGCTCTGCTCCATGAAAAACCATATGAACACCACTTAGTTGTCTAATTCTTCTAAGTCTTTGAAAGACTGGGGTATCAATTAATTGTTCAATAAACGCATAGTCTATATGAATATATCCATA
>JAAYQV010000017.1 GCA_012519065.1 Phytoplasma sp. | reverse complement strand
TAAAGTGGACCCAATGTCAAGGACACTGTAAAAAAAGGAAGTAATATTAATTAAGGTGTAGATTCCTTTAGAGGAATTTCACCTTTTTGTTTTGTTATTAGTAAATCTCTGTATTTGATAGGTGGTAATCTATCTAATTTTCTTTGTGGTTTATAGTTGTTGTAATAGTCCAGAAAATGATCTATCTTCACTAATGCTTGTTCGATTGTTTCACAATCACTCAAATCTACATGATCTTTGTATGTTCCAAAGAAGGATTCTATTGGAGCGTTGTCCCAACAATTCCCGCGGCGTGACATGGACTGTGTTATTTTGTACCTACTAAGAAAGTCACCAAAGTCATTTGATGCATAATGACTTCCTTGATCTGAATGAATGATCATATCATTGCTCTCGTCAAATAACGGATGCTTTGTTAGGTTATCTAGCGTTTCCATCACGAAATCCATTTTAAGCGATGTTGATGCTGCTCTTGCGACTATTTCACCTGTTTGGCTATCCTTGATTGCTGAGAGAAATCCTCGTCTGTTCTTTCTCCCAAAACTGAAATATGTTATGTCTGTTAAAAGAACTGCGAATGGTCTTCCTGGTTTAAAATTACGCATCACATGATTTTCATGTATATGATGGCCTTTTATACTTTTAGCCATGCTTTTATATGGATTGGCCTTTCTAATTGGACAAATAATATCGTATTTTCTCATGACTCGTTGTATTCTTTTACGATTCATGATGATTCCATATTCGTTAAAGAGAAAATCCTTGATTTCTCTTGAGCCTTTCTTGTAACCTTTAAACTTGTATACTTCAAGAATTAAATCGAGTAAAGCTAGATCCTCTTCCTCATGGATTTTTCTTCGTTTAATTGCTTTAGGACTAAAGTAATTATAATACCCACTTCTAGATACCTCAGCTTCATCACATAAGAATGTAACCATTCTTGTGTAGCCATTCTCATCGATGATTTCTTTGATTAATTCATAGATTATTTGTGTTTTTTCTTGCTTTTTGGTGTATACACGCCCCTTCCTATCATGTCTAACTTTTTTTGGAATTCTAGTTGTACCTCCAAAAACTTAATCCTAGCTTCTTTGCGTTCTAGTTGCTCTTCTAAGCTTAACTCTCTTTCCAATGGTCTCCCTGACAATCCTTTTCACGTATCTTGTAGACCCATTATTCCAGATTTTTTATATGCTATGTTCCATCTATCTAACGCTTTTTGTGCTCTTTTTCGACCAATAATTGTTAGATCAAATCCTGCCATCTCAAATATTTCTGTGCTTAGAAATCCTTCTTCTGATTTTGCTATTGCGAACTGCTTGAGTTCATCGCTATATGTTATTCCTTTTGGACCAACTCGTTTTACATACTTGTTTTGTTTTAATATTTCTATTTCTTGCTCTGTGAATAGTTTTTTACTCATTGTTCATCACCTCTCTTTATTAGTATACAAAAAAAGAACCTAAAAATAGCTTCCTTTTTTCAAAGTGTCTATTTTATAGGTTCCATTTTAATTTGATATGACCTTTTACTTATTTTAGTTCAAGAAAACTTTCGTATAATGCTCCAATACCGGCTAAAGCAGATAATCCAATTGAAACCAATATGCCCCATGAAAAATCCCATGTTAACTTAGGTCCAACAATAGCATACTCCACTTCAACTAGCCCTGGTAAAATAATTAAAACCACACTTGCACCAATTAAACATAAAGCTGATGCCAACGCGCCCACCTTACCTTTTACAACAAAGATAATGATGGCTGCTACAAGTGGTAAGAAATATCCAGCAAATGCAAAAACGTTAAAATTCAATTTAGCAAGGGATGTTTCTCCTAACGATAATAAATCTGCACCAAACGCTAATTCATAACCTTTAGCAACATATTCCCCGCTTTTAAGACCATCAAAAGCTACCATTACTGTAGCGGCTATTGCCAAAATAGCAACCACCAATCTAATTTGACTACTCTTTTTTTTACCTTTTGCCATATTTTGGTTCTCTCTTTCCTAGTTTATATTTATATTTTATCACAAAATTTTAATTATGCTTTTTTAACAAACTCAGTTTTTAAACTCATTTTGCCAATTCCGGGTATTCTACAATCAATATCATGATCAGAGTCTACCAACTTAATATTAGTAACTTTAGTTCCTTGTTTAACTACTAAACTACTTCCTTTTACTTTTAAATCCTTTAAGACAATGATTGAATCACCATCTTCTAATTTGTTCCCAAAAGCATCAAAGTATTCTTTTTCTCCAGATTCTGGTTTCCATTGATACTGACAAGCAGAACAAACAAAAAAATCATTTTCTTCATATGTGTACTCAAAACCACATGATGGACAATTCATAATATCACTCCGTTTTCATTATTTTAGATACCTTAATTTTACCCTATATCAGATAAATGTCAAATTAGGCCTGGTCTAAGGTATCTAGAAGTTGTTGAAATTCTTTATTTAAAGGAATTTCAAAAGATAAAGATTCATGAGTGATTGGATGTATTAAAGACAGTTTATACGCATGTAGAAATTGGCCTGTTGTGCCATAAACTTTTTTAGGCCCATAAAGTGGGTCTCCTAAAATCGGATGGTCTATATAAGATAAATGTACCCTAATTTGATGAGTCCTCCCTGTTTCTAATTGACACTCAATTAAAGAATATTCATCATATCTTTTTAAAGTTTTAAAGTGAGTTACGGCATCTTTACCATTTTTAATAACAGCCATTTTTAATCGATTAACTGGATGCCTTGAAATTGGCGCATCAATTTTGCCTTCATCTTCAATAGAACCATAAATTAAAGCCTTATAATGGCGATTAATTTCATGTTTCTTAAGCATTTCAGATAATAACTCATGTGTTTGATTATCTTTTGCGATAACCAATAATCCACTAGTTTCTTTATCTAACCTATGAACAATACCAGGTCTAAACTCACCATTAATAGTTGATAGTGGTTTAATTTGATGCATGATACCATGAACCAACGTTTCTTCTTTATAACTACTTGCAGGATGAACCACCAATCCTTTTGGTTTATTAATAATTGCTAAATATTCATCCTCATAAACTATTTCTAAATTCATAGGGATTGGCATTAACACCATTTTCCCTTCTTTTTCGGGTATTTGTACAACAATTTCATCATCCTCTTTAATCATATACCCTGTTTTTTCTTTTTTACCATTGATTAAAACATGGCCTGCTTTAATGAGTTGTTGACATTGACTTCTAGATATTTCTAGTTTCT
>JAAYQV010000094.1 GCA_012519065.1 Phytoplasma sp. | reverse complement strand
GATCAAAATAAGAAAAGGAAAGTCTTTGTAAATTGATGAATGCTTGTGTTCTTAGTTCATAGTTAACGTTTGCTTCAATGATACTTCCTTGTCTAATAAAGGCCCATACAATAACCCCAAATGCGATTGCAATGATAATATTTAAAATAATATAAGGTGTTAGTAAAGCATAGTCTTTATTTTCAACAAAGTTTTCAATCCCAAAGCTGTTAACTACTGGGATGGTTGCTTCAATAATGGCAAGTAGGCTTGCTAGAATCATTAAGGCAATGATGTTTCTTTTTTGTTTTAAAATGACTTTAAATATTTTCTTCCAAACACCGGTGGAGAATTTTTGAATTGAATCATCTTGCATTTTATCCATGTGCAACCTCCTCTTCTATCATTTTCATGAACTCTTCTTCTAATGCACCTTGGATGTTCCAAAGCGTTTGATATAGTCCTTCTTTTTTGCTTAATTCTTGGTGCTTCCCAACCATTTGAACTCTACCTTGATGCAATACAACAATTTTATCTGCTTCTTTTGCAGTGGTAATACGGTGGGTAATAATTAAAGTGGTTTTTTTTGTGTCTTGATTGTTTAGTGATCTTCTAATCGCTAAATCGGTTTTATTATCTAATGCGCTTAACGCGTCATCAAAAATTAAGATTGGTTTTTGTGCAACTAAAATTCTTGCGATAGCAACACGTTGTTTTTGGCCACCTGAAAGGGTTGTCCCTTGTTCTCCAACAATGGTGTCATAACCTTTTTGGAAGGTATTGATATCTTTTTGTAAAGCTGCTATTTCAGCTGCTTGGTAAATTTGTTTATCTTCAACCAATTTGTTGGCAATAGCGATGTTTTCATAAACTGTTTTGCTATATAAAAATGGGTCTTGTAAAACTGTTCCAATATTTTTCCTAATATGACTTTTCTTAATATCTTTAAGTTCTACACCATCAATTTTAATAGATCCCTGATACTCATACATTCTAAGTAATAAGTTAATTAATGTGGTTTTACCTGACCCAGTTTTTCCGATAAAAGCAACCGTTTCTCCTGGTTCAATTGTAAAACTGATGTCTTCTAAAATATAGTCTTCTGCTTCTGGGTATTTAAAATAAACGTTTTTAAATTCTATTTTACCGTTGATAACTGGTGTTTGGGTGCCATCATTTTCATATTCGCTTTTTTGTTCAAATAAGTGTGTAAGTCTATCTGATGCTACTAAAGCTTTCCCAAAATCATTGATTAGTCTTCCTAAGCCTCTAATAGGCCAGATTAGAAGTCCTACTAACATTAAAGCACTTGAGACAGAGGCGATGCTCATTGCACCCGTTGATGCAAAATAGATACCTAGTAAAATAACAATTAAAAATTGAATCATCATTAATGTATCCATACCACCCCAGTATAAAGCTACTAATTTGCCGGCTTTAATATCCATGTCACGATAAGTTTTATTTTTTTGATCTAGTTTTTCTACTTCATAGGCTTCATTAGCAAAAGCTTTAACGACTCTTGAGGCTGAAACGTTTTCTTGTATGACAACCATTACTTCCGCTTCTTTTTCTTCTACTTTTTTAAAAACTTTATCAATGTTAATAAAATAGATGATAGATGCAGTTGCACTAATTGGAATAACTGCTAGTGTAACCCACATAATGGTTGGGTTTACATGATACATTTGATATGAACCAAAAATAACTGCTGAAATAAGACTTACAGACTCTAAAGCTCTTTGTGAAACAAAAGTAGTTGTTTTATCAACATCTGAGGTGACTCTTTGAATAAGATCTCCTGAATCAACGTTGTTATGAAAATGATAGTCTAGATTTTGTATATGATCATATAAGTCTAATCTTAAATCTTGGGCAACATTTTCTAATAATTTACCTTTGACTTTGGCTTCAAAGAAAAGCATGATGAAGCGGCCAGTTTGCCAGGTGAGTAACATAAGGGAAATGACGATTGCAATTTGTATTTCGGTTTGATAGTTTTTTAAGAAATTTAAAATAAAATTGGGTAAATTCACTTCACTTGTAGCTGCATGTCCACTATTTTCTAAAACCTCAATTAAATATTGAGTAAATAAAGGCACATAAGAATAAGTTAACCTATGTAGAACAACAAAGATGACCGAAATCACAAAAAGCCCATAGTGTCCTTTTAATAGTTTAAATAAGTTTTTTAGTCGTTGCATAATATCCTCCTGAAAAATAAAAAAGGTTGTGTATATTTATACACAACCTAAAAACACTATAAAATTCTACTTTTAATAGAAATTGACTGGTGTTTGATGTTGTGTTTGTTTCTTTTTATTAAATACTGTCATCTTTAACACCTCCGCTTTCATTTTATAACTATTGTAGCATATGTTTTTATGCCTTTCAACCTTAAATCTTTGAATTAGTCTTTATTTTCCTAGTGAGTGTTTGTAAAAAATGTGTTCCATCCTTATAAAAACTTTGTGCCTTAAACTGTGCAGTTCCTTGTTCAATGAAAAACAGATTGGTTTCAACATCATCTATGACATATTGATTTAAGATAAATGTTTGTTTTAAGTAAGATAATATTGGTTTTTTTATAAGTTCATATTT
>JAAYQV010000016.1 GCA_012519065.1 Phytoplasma sp. | reverse complement strand
TGAACGTCTCTAGCGTTAATAAAATGATACAAATCCACGGCGCCTTAGGTTAATTATAGTACATATATTAAAGAAAGGATAAGTATACTCAATAGTACTATAACTATAAATAGAGTATACAAGGGTAAAATGACATTATTAGAAACCGAAATGATAATTAAAGAGATTAAAGATTTTTTTGAAGTTAGTTTAAGAAGAAATCTAAACCTATACAGAGTAACAGCACCTGTTTTTCTTAAAAGTAGCACAGGATTAAACGATGAGTTAAGTGGTACAGAAAAACCCGTTGTTTTTAATGTTGGAAATACCCAACTAGAAATCATTCACTCACTAGCAAAATGGAAAAGACATGCATTAAATCTTTATGATATCCCTTTATATAAAGGTATATATACAGACATGAATGCCATTAGAAAAGATGATGTTATGGACCAAATCCATTCTTTATACGTAGATCAATGGGATTGGGAACTACATATTAAAAAAGAAGATAGAACACTTGATTTTCTTAAAAGCACAGTAAAAAAAATCTATGAGGCATTTAAAGAGACCAATGTTTACCTACAAGCAACCTATGGTTATTATAAATCACTACCTAAAGACATTTATTTTATTACAACTCAAGCATTAGAAGATATGTATCCTAATTTAACTGAAAAAGAAAGAGAATATGCTATTACAAAAGATAAAAAAGCAGTTTTCTTAATTGGTATCGGTAACCAACTTAAATCAGGAAAACCTCATGATACAAGAAGTCATGATTATGATGATTGGGACTTAAACGGTGATATTTTGGTTTATTTTGAAAAAATAGATTGTGCCCTTGAATTATCTTCTATGGGTATTAGAGTAGATAAAAATGCCTTATTAAAACAAGCAAGTCTTGCCAATAAGACTCATGAAATCAATAAAGAATATCACTTAGGGATTATCAATGAAACACTACCTTACACCATAGGTGGCGGTATTGGACAATCTAGGATGTGTATGTATTTTTTAGATAAAGAACATATTGGTGAGGTTCAAAACTCTTACTGGACAAAAGAGGAACAAGAAAAATTTAAACATTTGAAACTAGAAAAATAGAAATTAGAAATAATTTCTATTTTTTTGATTATAACTTGGTAAATATAAAAATATGTACTATAATGGAATAGAAAAACTAACAACAAGGAGAAAAACAAATGGATAATTTAATCTTTGCTTTAAACGCTATCCTACCTATTGTGTTATTAATGGTCTTAGGATACTATTTAAAGCGAAAAAACTTCTTAACAGAAGGCTTTGTTAAAATTGCTAACAAAGTAGTATTTAAAGTAGCTTTACCCGTTTCATTATTTTTAAATATTTACCAAATTGAGAGTTTATCATCAATTAATTGGTCGGTGGTCTTATATAGTGTTTGTATCATCGTAAGTTTCTTTATCATCTCGTTTATCTTAGTCATGTTATTTGTCAAAAAAGATGAACAAAGAGGCGTTATCATTCAAGCCTTTGTACGATCAAACTACGCAATCGTTGGAACGCCACTTATTGTCTTTATGGCAGCCGGAAATGCGAATGCAGCAGCGGTAGGATCAATTATCATGCTATTTATTATTCCTTTAACCAATGTACTAGCTATCATTGGATTAATGATCTTCATTAAAGCAGAAGGACAAAAGAAAGTTTCACCACTAGACATTGCTAAAAAAATCATTACCAACCCATTGATTATCGGGATTTTAACAGGTTTTCTCTTCGTATTGACAAGAGAATTTATTTTGCCAAGAAATAGTGCAGGAGCACTAATTTTCTCAGTTCAAAGAGATATTCAGTTTTTATATACAGCATTAAAGCAAATCGGTAGCCTTGCTACGCCATTAGCGTTGATTGTATTAGGGGCTGACTTTGAATTTAGCGAAGTTAAATCTATGTTAAAAGAAATTGTTATTGGAACACTAGGAAGAGTAGTTATCGCACCATTGGTTGGATTAGGAATAGCTATTATTTTAGTTCAACAAGGCGTTTTAAATTTTGGCGTAAATGAATTTCCAGCTTTAATTGCTCTTTTCTGTGCCCCTGCAGCTGTTTCATCTGTGGCGATGGCAATTGAGATGGACAATGATGGAAAACTTGCAGCGCAACTTGTTGTATGGTCAACCATCTTTTCTGCAATCAGTATTTTTATCGCAGTCTTTACATTTAAGAGTATGGGATATTTGGGGTGATGAAATGAAGTTAAGTTGTTTATTTGTATCTAATAGAAGTTTAAGTATAGAGTTAATCAATCAAGATATCTATTATTATCACGAAGCTTTTGATGTTTACCTAAATGATGAGTTGATCATTTCAAAAGAGAATAAAAATGTTTTTTCAATTTATGATTTATTGCCTGAAACAGAGTATATGATTCAAACAATTTCAGAATCTGGGAAAACAGGAACGATAAAAATTACAACAGAAAAAGAATCTATCACATTAAATGTTAAAGATTTTCACGCTAAAGCAGATGGTGTCTCAAATGATACTCTAGCCATTCAAACAGCTATTTTGTGTGCACCAAAACATGCAAGAGTACTTATTCCAAAAGGAACCTATTTTGTAACTAGTTTGTTTTTAAAAGATGATATTTATATTGAACTACAAGAAGGTGCAATTCTACTAGGAAATCCTAACAGACATGACTATCCGATTTTACCTAACAGACAACTGTTTAACGATGGAAAAGAATATATTTTAGGTACTTGGGAAGGACAACCAGAAGAAACGTTTGCTAGTTTAATTACAGGAATTCATGTAAAAAACACAAAAATCTATGGTCAAGGCGTGATAGATGAAAATGCTCAAAACTCAGACTGGTGGATTGATCATAGAGTCAAACGCATTGCTAGAAGACCTAAAGGCATTTTTTTAAACCATTGTGAAAACATTCAAATCCAAGGTATTACAGTAAAAAACACACCATCATGGAATTTACATCCATATTTTTCAAAAAATATTCGTTTCATCGACATGTTTTTAAATAGCCCAATAGATTCACCAACAACCGATGGATGTGATCCAGAAAGTTGTGATGGGGTTGATATTATAGGGGTCAGAATTTCAGTGGGCGATGACTGTATCGCTATTAAATCTGGAACATTTGAAATGGGTATGAAATACCAAAAACCATCAGAAAACATCACCATCAGAAATTGTTATATGCAAGATGGGCATGGGGGCGTGGTTTTAGGAAGTGAAATGAGTGGTGGCGTAAAGAATTTAAATGTGACTCAATGTATCTTTGATACCACTGATAGAGGGCTTAGAATTAAAACCAGACGTGGTAGAGGGAAATATGCCATCATAGATGATGTTTCTTTTAGTCATATTTTAATGAAAAATGTGAAAGCACCGTTTGTTATAGATTCATTTTATAAATGGGGGCCTGGTGGATTAGATGAATATGTTCACCGAAAAGAAAAACAACCCATTGATGATAGAACGCCATATTTAGGTAAATTTTCATTTAATCACATTAAAGCCTATGATTGTGAATGGGCAGCTGGGTATTTTTACGGATTACCAGAACAACCAATTAAAAAAGTGAGTTTCAATCATGTAGACTTCACCTTTAAAAACGATGCACAAGCAGGTGAGCCAGCGATGATGGTTGATGCTGAAAAAGTATCAAAAAAAGGATTGGTTTTCTATAACGTTGAACAAATAGAAACTAATAATGTAACCATGGTTGGACAAGATGGAGAATTTAAAGAAGTATTTAACGATCAAATGTCAAAATAATTGACAAATCACATAACATATCATAAAATATGTTTAACAACAAAGAAGAGGAAGAGTAGTTGGTTTTCTTTTAGTAGAGAGTCTATGGTTGGTGAAAATAGATAAAAGGGACAAATGAAGGTAGCCTTGGAGTTGGTTATTTGAAGTAGTAGTAAAATAATCCGTTAACTTGCGTTAAAAGTATGAGTGCTATAAGTATTAAGTATACTTATAGAATTAAGGTGGTACCGCGATAAATTCGTCCTTAAGATTGATTCTTAAGGACTTTTTTTTATGAGGAATAATATGATAAAACAGTTAGAAACACAAAGGTTAATTTTAAGAAAACCCATCATAGAAGATTTAAAAGATTTTCATAAGTATGCTAGTAAAAGTAATATCGGACCAAATGCAGGATGGTTACCACATTATAGTCTTGAAGAAAGTAAACATGTTTTAAAATCATTTATCAAGGAAAATAATGTTTGGGCAATTACCTTAAAGGCATATGATAAACTCATAGGAACCATCGATTTAAGAGAGCATGATTATTTTTTACATGAGGTTTATGA
>JAAYQV010000093.1 GCA_012519065.1 Phytoplasma sp. | reverse complement strand
TTTGATAGTTTGTAGATAACCCAACTCCAATAATATTTTCAACTATTAAATCTTCTATGATATCTTCTTGTCTATAAAACTTTGTGATGGCCTCTGCTAATGGATGATTAGATTGACTTTCCATTGACTTAATGATTTTAATATATTTTTTAGTATCTATTTCTGAAATATTCGGTTTAAAATATGTGTTTGTAACTGCAGGTTTTCCAGTTGTTAAAGTTCCTGTTTTATCAAATGCTACTACTTTAACATCTGCTAAATTAGATAAATAAGATCCACCTTTAAATAAAACACCTCTTTTAGCTAAATTAGAAATTGCTGATAGTGTTGCTGGTATATCAGATGCCGCTAGAGCACATGGTGAAGCTCCGATTAATAAAACCATGGTTCTATAAAAACTATCATCATAACCCCATTTAAAGGCATATAGTCCTAATAAATAAAAGATTGGTGCAATAAGTAGGACAATGGTTACATAAATAGGTTCAATACGTTTAATTAGTGCAGCTGTTTTTGAAATATTAGTTTGTGTTTCACTGACCATTTCAATAATTTTAGCAATTACAGTGTCTTCGCTGTTTTTAGTTACTTTCATGGTAAAGCTAGTGTTTCCATTAATGGTACTACCAAAGACGATGTCATTTTCTTTCTTTTCAACTGGAATACTTTCTCCAGTGATAGATGATTCATCGATTGTTGCAAATCCATCAATGATTTGACCATCGGTTGGGACTTGATCCCCGTTTAAAACTTGTAGTCTATCTCCAATTTTTAAGTCTTCAACCGCGACAATACTAATGGTATTGTCTTCATTAATTATTCTTGCTTCTTTTGGATTTAAGTTGATTAAATTAGTAATTTCTTTTTTACTTTTTGAAACTGTATAGTCTTCTAAGATGTGTGAACCTGCAAAGATAAGGATTAAGAGTGTTGCTTCACTATACTCTCCAATAATTAAAGCTCCAATAGCTGCTAAAATCATGAGTATATGAACGTTAGGATGAAATCTTTTCCTTGTAATGCTTGTTTTAATGGTGTCTGATATCCCCTCTATAATAACGTCATATCCAGATGATAAAATCGCTAGAATGTTTAAAACAAGTTTTGCTGTATCATTTTTTACAAAAAATCCAATGATAAATAAAATGAGCCCCACCAAATACAAACTAATGATTAAAGCATGGTTATGTGAGTGGTCGTGATGATGCTCGTGGTTACAATGTTTTTTTTCTTTTGTCATGTTTTTACTCCTCTACGTGCTCGATGGCTTGATTAAAAATGGTGTGAACATGGTTATCCGCTAGTTCATAATAAACTTCTTTACCCACTTTGGTGTTTTTTACAAGATAAGCATCCCTTAAGACTCTGAGTTGATGTGATATTGCACTATGGGTCATATTAAGTTTTTTAGATAGTTCTGTGACCGTTAATGCTTTTTCAGTTAAGGCATAAATGATCGATATTCTTGTTGGATCTGATAAAGTTTTAAACAGATTACTCACCTTTTGTTTAGTTTCCTGACTAATTGATAGTTTTACTTCCATTTGTGTCACTCCCTTATATGAATAGTTGCTCATATGTTCATATTATAAGCGATTCATTTTTGCTTGTCAATAAAAAAAAGCTGATATTCAGCTTTATTTGTCTAATAATTCGGTCAATGTTTCTTTATCAATGATTTTAATTGTTTTGTTATCAATGACTTGGATAATATTTTTATCTGATAAATCTTTTAGTTTTCTGCTAAAGGTTTCACTTGTGATACCGATTTGAGAGGCTAAATTATATTTAGTCGTTGGTAAAATAATTAAATGATCATTAGTTAATTCTAGTAACAGTCTAGCCACTTTAGTTTCTGCATTGTCTGTTACTTTATATTCAAGCATTGCTTCTGTTTCTGATAGTCGTTTAGATATTTCATTCATCATTTTAAACATGATGGTAGGTTTTTTTTCTAATAACTTTTTAATTTGATCACTATTGATGGAACAAATTTGTGAATTTTCTAAAACTTCTGCATAAGCATTGGCTTTTTGTTCAGAAAACAGAGCTAGTTCACCTAAAAAATCGCCATTTTCTAATATTCTAATGACTGTTTCTTTACCATCATTTGAATATCTAGTAATCTTTACTTTTCCATTATGAATAACAAATAATGAATTAAGTTGGTCTGTTTGTGCATATAAAAAGTCACCTTTCTTATATGCATTGTGCTTAACTAATGCCATCACTTCATCCATTTCTGTTGCATTTAAATTTTTAAAGATTGGAACTTTTTGAATACACTGTGTAAATTCTTTCATTTATATCATCCTTTTAACTTAAGTAATGTAATAGATTCTACTAAACTTGTGTATGGAAACATATCAAATGGCGTTATTTCAACGATTTCGTATAATGATTTTAATGTCTCTAAATCTTTAGCTAATGTGGATGGGTTACATGAACCATAAATGATTCTCTTAGGTTTGACTTTAAAAATCATTTTCATATCTGTTTCAGGTATACCTAGCCTTGATGGATCAAAGACCATTAAATCAAGTTTTAATCGCTCATATGAGTCGATAAGATGTATGGTTGGATATTTTTTTTGTAGGTCTTTTATTTTTTTTTGTTCAATTAAATTGTTAGATAAAATAAACACTGGTTTTTCTTGTTGGTATAAATACATACCGATAGGACTTAATCCCTTATTACCATCTAAAACATTTTGATATTCGCTATCTTCTATTAAAGTTTGCATTTTAGTGTAAAACTTTTCTGCTTGTTCAGTATTTAACTGAAAAAACATGTCAAATCCTAATTCATAGGATTGGCCGTTGATGTTTTCTGTGATGGTTTCTTTTCCATAAATTAAAGTGGTTTTTTGTTTTCGATGACTTATATCAATGACTTGATAAATACTAACAATTTCTGGATGATGATCTATGAGCTCATAAATCATTTCATCCATTAGTTTTTGTTGCGTGTTGGTTGTAAATCCGACTTGTGCTTCTCTTAGGTTTTCAGTAATTCTAACCGTAATATTTGTTATAAAACCTTGATTTGTTTTTGGATCAAAACCATTTTGATTAAATTGATCCATTAGTTTGATGATGGTTTTTAAGATGATGTTGACACTTTCGTGTTGAATAGAGCAATTATCTATTGGAATAAAAACGTTAGAATTTCTTTGATACATGCCAAATCTGTTTTTACCATAAAGTTTTCTTACTGGTAACGATGCTTTATTACGGTAATGTAAAGGGTCTTCCATACCCATGGTATCTTTAATGATTTGTTTATCATAGTCTTTAACATATCTATCTAGCGCTTTAATGACGATGTCCTTTTTTTGTTTCAGCATAGCATCATAATCATAGTGTTGGGTTTGGCAACCCCCACAGTCGATATAGACATCACAAAAAGGGACTGTTCTGTTTTTGCTTTCTTTAATCATTTCTTGAATGGTTCCATAAGCTCTGTTGTCATGAACTTCTGTGATTAAAGCAATGACCTCTTCTCCAGGCAATCCATTTTCAATGAAAACAGCTAATCGTTGATAATAAGCAATACCTTCCCCATTTATGCCCATTCTTTTTATTT
>JAAYQV010000092.1 GCA_012519065.1 Phytoplasma sp. | reverse complement strand
TTCTATATCCTTGTGATAAAACGTCTAAGCGTTAACTAACTAATTAATAGTAAAAATAGGAACCGTGGTAAGTGCCTCTCTTGAACGTCTAGCGTTAATAAAATGATACAAATCCACGGCGCCTTAGGATAATTATAGTACATATAATAGAGAAAGGATAAGTATACTCAATAGTACTATAACTATAAATAGAGTATACAAGGTGATTTAATGAATAAAGAAAACAAAAAACAACTCTACATAATGATTGCGGATGAATATGAAAAATATATTAAAATAGGACTTTTTAAAAAAGGAGATAAATTACCATCAGTTAGAGAAATTGCTTATAAAAACGGTGTAAACCCCAATACAGTCCATAAATCATATACATTGTTAGAACAAAGAAATTTAGTTGAAATATACCCTAAAAAAGGTGTTTTTGTTATTTACAATCAAGATACCAAAAAAGAAAATGAAATGATCTTTAAAACCTTAGAAGAATTTAAAACCAGCGGCATAAAAAAAGAAGAACTCATTGATATCATTGAAAACATATATAAGGAGAAATAGTATGCTAAAAATTATAAAACTCAATAAATCCTATGGAGATAAACCAGTCATTAAAAATTTAAACCTAGAACTAAAAGAAAAAACTATCTTCGGTTTAGTAGGCATCAATGGTGCAGGAAAATCAACCATTCTAAGACTTATAGCTGGTGTCTTAATACCAGATAATGGAGAAATAACCATTAATGATCAACAGATTTTAGATAATCCAATCATTAAGAGAAACTTATTCTTTTTACCAGATGATCCTTACTATACCAATCAAACAACAGGAGATAGTTTAGTTTCTTTATACAAAGTCTTTTATGAGTTTGATCAAGAAAAATTTAACTATTTCACACAATTATTTAACCTAGATACTAAAACCTCTATTCATAATTTCTCTAAAGGTATGAGAAGACAATTATACATCGCACTTGCAATAGCTTCAAAACCTAAAATTTTACTATTAGACGAAGCATTTGATGGTCTAGACCCTAAAGCTAGACTGATTTTTAAAAGAGCACTTATAGAGTTGGTAGAAGAACAAAACACGATTGTTATCATATCCAGTCACTCCTTACGAGAGTTAGAAGATATTTGTGATAGTTTTGGCCTACTAGATGGTGGTTATTTTAAAACAAGCGGCATCATATCAGAAACATTAGATAGTGTACATAAATATCAAATGGCATTTAAAGAAGAAATGGATGAAAAAATATTTGAAGCATTATCGCCATTAAATATTGATATAT
Source organism: Phytoplasma sp. (assembly GCA_012519065.1). Lineage (GTDB taxonomy): Bacteria > Bacillota_I > Bacilli_A > Acholeplasmatales > Acholeplasmataceae > Alteracholeplasma. The sequence goes on along the minus strand of JAAYQV010000092.1, from coordinate 3,365 downwards.
TAGGACGCGTAGTCAAACTCATTTTAAAAGGAAAGATTGAAGAAAATAAAGAACGATTAAAACAATATGATCCATTGTTTATTGAAATCGTTCCAATTGACTTTGAAGAGTTATTCATATATGAAATTGAAAGTGGTGATCAAAAGTGAAAGAGTATATAAAATATCAAGTTAAGCAATTACTTATACCTTCCCTTATTATTATAATCATATCGATCATAGCCTATACCCTCATCATAGCTATTCAAGGACTAGAACCCTATCACTTTATAGGGAGTTCTAATAATTTTTTGCATCTTAAAAGTTTAAATATATACTTCTTTTTAGGACTTTTAACATTTTTAATATTCTATATCCCAATGAAACAAACCAGTTATTTAAAGAGCAAAAGAGCCAGCGACCTTTACTTTAGTTTTCCAATTAATAGAACCAAACTTTTAATTACTAATTTACTATTAGGTTTACTACAGCTTATCTTTATCTTTACAGTTGTTTACTGGATTGGCTTTTTAGTAGTAGTCATTGGATTTTCTCAGCACAAACACATAATAAGTATTTATAACAATTTCTATGGAACATCCTATAGTGGATATCATTTTATTCAATACATACCGTTATACTTTTTCATGATATTATTAACACTTATTCCATACACAATCTTTACATTCATTTATACAAAAGCAAACAACAAAAAAGACGGAATAATCTTATTTGGGTTATATAGCCTTGTTATACCATTAATAAGTGCTTTGATTCAAATACTGACAGATAACTATAAAAATCCATTCATGTACACTGCTTTTTCCTCATTATATAGTTTAACCCATGGATATATTAATAGTATAGAATCAACAACTCAAATCTCACCATTTAAATATTTAGATGGTGAAGAGTTTATCTTATCATTAATTGTTTTTAGCATCATTACCATCGTCTTTGCAACATTAATGGTTCTACAAGAAAGAAAAAGAAAAAACGAAGAGATTGACCAAATCACAAGTAATTATTTTGGATTTAAAATCTTATTACCAATAAACATGATCCTAACATATGCAACCTTCTCCCTAACATCAGGAAGCATTATAAACATTTCAGGCATTTTTTTAGGTATCTTTTATTTAATTGTCTACATGCTCTACCAAAAAAATATTAAAATGAAACCTAGATACTATATTATCTGGGCAGCCAACATTATTCTAGGACTTTTAATAGGCTTAATTCTTTCATACTTCCAAGTATAAATTTTTAAAAAACAACCAAAGATAGTGTATAATCATCTATATAAGTAGCATACTAATGGCAATAAAAAATGATTATGATAGAATAGAAATTAAGGACGGTTATGAATAGATGATGATTTTAGTTGGAGCAAGTGCTAGCGGGAAAACACAAGTTGCACATATTTTATGTAAAAAATATTCATATAAAAAAAGTGTTACAACAACAACCAGACCCCCTAGAGCTCATGAAACAAATGGTGTTGAATATCATTTTCTAACAAAAAGTGAGTTTGAAACATTAATAGAAAATGATGCCTTTATAGAGGTAACCAAATACCAAGACAACTACTACGGATTACAAAAAAAAGACATATGTTCTCAGGGCATTACGATTTTAGATCCAATAGGTGTCAATAACGTATTAAAACAATATCAAGACGCCTTTGTTGTATATATTAAAACCAGTAGGCAAATCAGAGAACAAAGAATGATCAAACGCGGCGATAACAAAGAACAAATACTTTTAAGATTACAAAGTGATGATGAAGTATTTGATTCCAAAAAAATTGATCAAGTAAATCTAGAAGTAGAAAACCATCATGAACCACTTGAAAAACTAGCTCAGATTATTCATGAATCTTACCAAAAATACCTAAATAAAACACATAAGGAAAGGTGATTAAATATGTCATTAATAGGAAAAAAAGTTTCTCCATTTACAGTCAATGCGTATCACAAAGACGCATTCATCGAGGTTACAGAAAAAGATTTATTAGGAAAATGGAATGTGTTTGTATTCTATCCAGCCGATTTTAGTTTTGTTTGTCCAACAGAATTAGAAGATTTAGCATTAAATTATGAAAAATTCAAAAGCCTAGGATGTGAAGTTTATTCATTATCAACAGACTCACATTTCGTTCATAAAGCATGGCATGATGCATCCGATTCAATTCGTAAAATTCAATTCCCTATGTTAGCAGATACAACAGGGAAAATCGCAAAAGACTTTGATGTTTTAATCGAAGATACACATCAAGCATTAAGAGGAAGCTTTGTGATTAACCCAGAAGGTGTTATCGTTGCATATGAAGTTAACGATATGGGGATTGGGCGTAGCGCTAAAGAATTAATTAGAAGAGTTGAAGCAGCACAATTTGTTGCAGAAAACGGTGACCAAGTATGTCCTGCTAACTGGTTAGCTGGAGATGAAACTATCAAACCAGACATTAACCTAGTTGGTAAAATCTAAAACATTGAAATAGAGCTAAAAACGGCTCTATTTTTTTATATAAAAAAAAGCATAAAAAAGAGTAATATGGTATCATAAAGATATGAAAACAATCCCTAAGATAATCCATTATGTTTGGGTAGGCGGAAATGAAAAAAGTGAATTAGCAAAGCACTGTATTGCTAGTTGGCAAAAACACTGTCCAGATTACCAAATCATAGAATGGAATGAAAAAAACTTTAAAATTGAAGAAAATAGTCAAGTTCATCAAGCCATTAAAGAAAAAAATTGGGCATATGCCTCTGATATCATCAGAGTATGGGCTTTAAAAACATATGGCGGTATTTATTTAGATACAGATGTAGAGCTCGTTAAAAACCTAGATGAGTTACTTTCAAATGAGGTTTTTTTATGTTATGAAAGTAAATACTGGTTTGGAAGTGCAGCCATCGGTGCTGTTAAAAATCATCCAATGATTGAATTGATTTGGCAACGATATCAACACAAAGAACCAATTAAGTTTAACACCAATGCACTAACCGTCCATGCCTTCATGTCAGCAGTTAAATTTCTTTATCAGTTTAAACCAAATGGAAAAACACAAAAAACAAATCAAGTTCTTGCATTATCTAGCGACTATTTTTATCCAATTGATTATATGACCTTAAAAGAAAGAAAAACCGAGAACACCGTAGGCATTCACTATTACGGAGGCAGTTGGCACACTGATCAACAAAAAAGAGGATTTAACTTTGCAAAAACATCAAGAAAAATACTAGGAAAACATCTTTTTTCCTTTTTTGAAAAAATGGTGGCCAATCATTACCATCGTATTTTGAAAAAAGAATATAAAAAGCTAAAGGGTGAAAACAAATGAGTTATATTATTGAAGCAACCAATTTATCTAAAAAATATGGT
>JAAYQV010000091.1 GCA_012519065.1 Phytoplasma sp. | reverse complement strand
TATGAAGTCTTCCATACTTCTATATGCCCTCATTAATACCAGTTTCTGATATTCCCTTATTATCTATAGTATACCCTATTTCTCTTTTTATTACATTTTAAGTCTTTAATACTCAAAAACATTCATAAAAAAAAAAGAGGTCTTTTCCCCTTCAGAAAGACCTCTTCATTGAAAGCGCTACCTATCGTTTTTTTCCCTAATTACGCTATGTATCTTCATTATACCCTATTGCGTGCCTTTTTCAAGGCTAGACCGTGCTTTTGTGTGCTTTTATAACAAAAAACTGGGTTTTAACCCAGTTTCATAAAATTATAATCTTTTTTTAGTATGGTTTCAGCGTGCTTCACTAGCTTTGGATCGGGTTCTTTGATTTCAGGAATTGGATAAACTAAACCCATTTTTTCCCATTTCATAATTCCCTTAGTATGATAAGGTAGGACATCTAAACCAACAATATTAGATAGTCCATCAATAAATTCTCTTAAGCCATATAAGTATTTATCATCACTATTGATCTCTGGAAGTAGGATGTGTCTAATAATGGTTGGTTTTTTTATTTCATCTAAGTATTTTGCAAATTCAAGTATTTGCGTATTAGGTGATTTAGTCAACCATAGATGTTTCTCATTATCAATATGTTTTATATCTAATAAAACTAAATCTGTATATTTCATTAATTCATCATATACAGGTTTCATTTTTTCAGAATAAACGCCTGCTGAAGTATCCAAACATGTGTGTATGTTTTGTTTTTTAGCTTCCTTAAATAATTTTGTTAAAAATGGAAGTTGAAGGGTGGCTTCTCCACCGCTAACGGTAATGCCACCCTTCTTATAAAAATGTTTGTATTTATTAAAGTCTTCTAAAACTTCTTCAACTGTCATTAACTTGTTGGTATCTAAACTCCAAGTATCTCTGTTATGACAAAATTTACATTGTAATGGACATCCTTGTAAGAATAAAACATATCTTATGCCCGGACCATCAAATGCTCCAAAAGTTTCAATAGAGTGAACGTTACCTATTTCGCCTCTATTATACTTGCTCATGGAACGTACGACTCATAACCTCACGTTTTTGTTCGTCTGTTAAGCTAGAGAAGTTTACTGCGTATCCTGAAACACGGATAGTTAAGTTTGGATATAATTCTGGATTGTCATATGCTTTTTGTAGTGTCTCACGTGTAAACACGTTAACGTTTAAGTGATATCCTCCTGATGTAAAGTATCCGTCTAATAAGTTTACTAAGTTTGGAACTTGTACTTCGGTTTCAATTGTAAATGTATCAGCCATTTCAATATCTTTACCTAAAGCTTGTGGGATGATTGTAAATGTGTTTGAAATTCCGTCTTGGCAGCTTTCACATGGGATTTTAGAAACACTTAATAGTGATTTTAAAGCCCCTGATCTATCTCTACCGTGCATTGGGTTAGCTCCTGGAGCAAATGCTTCACCAAAACGACGTCCATCAGGTGTGTTACCTGTGTTTTTACCGTAAACAACGTTTGATGTAATAGTTAATATACTCATGGTTGGTACAGAATTTCTATATGTATATTGTTGTCTGATTTTGTTCATGAATGATTCAACAATTTCAACTGCTAATTTATCTACAGCATCATCGTTGTTTCCATATTTAGGGAAATCTCCTGTAATTTCAAAGTCAGTGATTAATCCTCTTTCATCATAGATAGGTTTTACACTAGCATATTTGATTGCTGATAATGAGTCGGCAACAACTGATAATCCTGCAACACCTGTTGCGAAGTTTCTCTTAACGTCAACATCATGTAAAGCCATTTGGAGTCTTTCATATGCATATTTATCGTGCATGTAGTGGATGATGTTTAATGCGTTTACGTATACTTCTGCTAATTCATCCATTGTTTTATCAAAACGTTCCATAACTGCATCGTAATCTAATACATCTGCTTGCATAACGTCTTGTTTTGTTTTATAGAATACTTGGTCTCCACTTACTTCGTCGCGTCCACCGTTTAATGCATATAATAATGCTTTAGCTAAGTTAGCGCGAGCTCCAAAGAATTGCATTTCTTTACCAACTGTCATTGGTGATACACAACATGCGATAGCATAGTCATCGCCATGTACTGGTCTCATTTGTTCATCATTTTCATATTGAATAGATGATGTGTCAATACTTACTTTAGCACAGAACTCTTTAAAGTTTTGTGGTAATCTATCAGACCATAATACAGTTAAGTTTGGTTCAGCTGATGTTCCTAGGTTATATAGTGTTTGTAGGTATCTAAATGAGTTTTTAGTTACTAATGAACGTCCATCTAAACTCATACCTGCAATACTTTCAGTTACCCAAGTTGGGTCTCCTGTGAATAATTCATTGTATTCTGGTGTTCTTGCAAAACGAACCATACGTAATTTCATAATGAAGTGGTCAATGAATTCTTGTGCTTGTTCTTCAGTGATTACACCGTTGTCTAAGTCTCTTTGGATATAAATATCTAAGAATGTTGATGTTCTACCTAATGACATAGCTGCACCGTTTTGTTCTTTAACAGCTGCTAAGTATCCTAAGTATAACCATTGAATAGCTTCTTGTGCTGTTTCAGCTGGTCTTCTTAAATCAAATCCATATTCGTTTCCTAATTCGATTAATTGGTTTAATGCTCTAATTTGTTCAGAAATTTCTTCTCTTGCGCGTACTTTTTCTTCTGTCATTGGGAAAGTAATTGCGTTTAAGTCTTTTTTACGTTCTGCGATTAAGAAGTCAACTCCGTATAAAGCAACACGTCTGTAGTCACCAATAATACGTCCTCTTCCATATCCATCAGGTAATCCAGTAACGATGTGTGATCTACGTGCGCGTCTGATTTCTGGAGTATATGCATCAAATACACCTTGGTTGTGAGTCTTTCTGTATTCTGTAAATAAGTGCTTTGTTTCTTCAGGTACAGTGTATCCATATGCTTCTGCTGCTTTAACTGCAATGTTGATTCCTCCAAATGGATGGAATGCTCTTTTAAATGGTTTGTCTGTTTGTAATCCTACGATAGTTTCAATATCTTTTTGAATATATCCTGCTTTGTGTGAAGTAATAGTTGATGGGATTACTGTATCCATATCAATTACGCCACCTTTTTCGCGTTCTTCTTGTAAGAAATTAACAAACATTTCGTTTAATTTTTTACTACTTTCTGTTGGTCCCGCTAAAAACGCACCATCACCTAAATATTCAGTATAGTTTTTGTTGATAAAATCTCTAACGTCAATAGTTTTTGTCCATTGTCCGTCTTTAAAACCTTTCCATGCGTCAAACATGTTTTGTTCCTCCTCTTTTACTATATAAAATTAAGATTTCTTTCTATCGATCTTTATGGTTTCATTATAAGCCATATTTTTAAAATATGCACTTTTTTCTATAAATGAAAACGTTTTACTATTTTAGCCTATAAAAAGTCGTTTAGAATAACGACTATATTTATATTTTTTATAAATATAAAGGCTTTATAACCCTATTTTAGCTTTTATATTTGATCCATAAATTCAACAATGATTCTAACTAATTCGTTTGCTTCTAGTATAATTAAAAACTTATCTAAATCTAAAGATACCGCTTTTGCATCAGGGATAATATCTAGCAATGCATCATCCATTGCTAAACCACCAAAAGCTCGCTCTTCTGAATCATATATATATAAAGTTTTATTGGTTAAAAAAGATAGGTCCTCTTTTTTGATGATGGTATTTTCTAAAAATCCTTTAAGCAATCCCATCACTCTTTTTTCATCATCTTCTGTATAATCTATCATTAAATACTTAAATAAATCTAATGCATCTTCTGTATCATCAACTAAATCATCGCCTAGCATTTCTTCAATTTGATAAATTTGTGCCATTTTGATGTTTTCTAAAGATACTTGTTTCCTTAGTTCTTCTAACTGAGCGATGACTGTTAAAATTTCTTCTTTTACCGCTAAAGCTTCATCATCCATCACGTTTGTATGAGCAAATGTTTGATATAACATAATAGATTCAGTTTGGTTTGGATAATGTTTAGCAAACACTTGAGCCACTGCTCCGCCAATACTAATGCCTAATATATTAACTTTAGAAATGTTTAATGACGTTAATAAAATAGAGATGTCATCTGCTATTTGTTCAACGGTTTGATGTTTGGTTCGACTTAAAAAAGTTAAAACTCTATATTTTTCTGATAATCCTTCAATGGTTTTAAAATAAGCATCACTACCTAAAAGGTTATTACCTAGTAAAGCTAAAATAACTTTTTCGCCATTTCCAAAAAGACTATACTCTAGCCCTGACTTTTCATCAAAAAAAACCTTTTTTCGTTCTATATAAGTTTGATATGCTTGAATATAACTCATAGACTCTCCTGTTCTAGTTGATCAAAAAATGTTTCTACATGTTCTAAAAATTCACTTCTTGTTTTAGATTTACTTAAATTTTTTCTCAACTCTGATGAATTTTTTAATCCTTTGATATACCACGGACCATGTCCTCGCATCTCTAGTATGGCATTGTGTTCGCCTTTTAATTTAACTAGATCTTCCATGTGTCTAATCATTAAGTCTTTAATATCGTTTGGTTGAACTTCTGGCGCTTCTTTTCCTTCTAAATAAGCGGTAATTTCTCTAAAGATCCATGGATTTCCTAATGCCGCTCTACCAATCATGACAGCATCACATCCTGTATATTCTAACATGTATAAAGCGGATTTGCCATCTGTTACATCCCCATTACCAATCACAGGAATGTTTACAGCTTCTTTTACTTTCTTAATAATATCTAAATCAGGCTTGCCGCTATATCCTTGTGCACGGGTTCTAGCATGCACGGTTATAGCACTAGCGCCTGCTTGTTCAATTTTTTTAGCCACTTCTACTGCATTAATAGATTCATCATCCCAACCACTTCTAATTTTGACTGTGATTGGTTTTTTTACTTGTTTAACGATTGCTGAAACAATTTCATAAATTTTATCTGGGTCTTTCATCAGTGAAGCGCCTGCTTGTGCCTTTATCGCCACTTTAGGGACAGGACAACCCATGTTAATATCAATTGCATCACAATTACTATTTTTCTCAACATAAAGAGCTGCTTCAACCATGGTATCTAAATCTGAACCAAAGATTTGTTGGATCATCGGTTTTTCTTCATCTGTCATAAAAAGTAGTTCCTTGGTTTTTTTATTATCAAAATGAATACCTTTATCTGAAATCATTTCAGCATAGACTAAACCAGCTCCATATTGTCTAGCTAACAGTCTAAAAGGATGATTAGACACTCCTGCCATCGGAGCTAAAACTAATTTATTTTCAATTTCTATATTTTTAATCTTAAATGCCATGTTTTTTCACCTTTGTTATTGTATCATAAGTTACATTTACATTCAATTATGCTACAATATAATACATGAAACGAGGGATATAATGAAAGACTATGCTTTGATTGCAACTGCGTATAATAACCAAGTGCGTATTTATGCAGCAAGTTCTACTCATTTAGTACAAAAAGCACACGAAATACATCAAACTTGGCCGACTGCGAGTGCAGCTTTAGGTAGATTTTTAACGACTTCTGCTTTAATGAGTTTAATGTATAAAGAAAATGAATATTTAACCATCAAAATAGACGGAGACGGACCTTTAAAGTATTTATTAGCCGAGGCATCAAACGGTATTGTTAGAGGCGATATAGGAAATCCTGAGGTTTACTTAAAGTATCACTCTGGACCTAAAAAAGGTAAGCTTAATGTTGGCATGGCCGTTGGTAACGGACTTTTAACTGTTACTAAAGATGCTCATATGAAACACTCTTTTACTTCTTCTACACCTTTGGTTACAGGAGAAATCGGGGATGATTTCACTTATTATTTTACAACAAGCGAACAAACCCCTTCTGCGGTCGGTGTTGGTGTTTTAGTTAATCCAGATAACTCAATTAATGTCAGTGGTGGATTTATTTTACAATTACTTCCAGGAGCTAGTGAAGAAACCATTGTTTCTATTGAAAATGCGTTAAAAACTATGCCTTCTGTTACAGATTTAATGGTTCAACAAAAAGGGCCTAAAGAAATGATTGATATTTTATCTTCTAACACAGCTAAATTTTTAGATCAAAGAGATATTAAATATGAGTGTCACTGCTCAAAAGAGCGTTTTAAGACTAGTTTAATGACTTTAGATAAAGCAAGTTTAGAACAAATGCTTTTAGAAGATAAACAAATTGAAATCATTTGTCATTTTTGTCATTCCAAATATGTTTTTGATGAAGAAGAATTAAAAGTTTTAATTGCTGCAAAATAGTTTTTTGTTTATTTAAGTTTTATTTAAGTCTTAAAAAACAAAATTGTACTATAATTTAGATGTTCCCAAAAAGAAACTCCTTTTTTAAATAAAATTGAGGTTTGTGATAAAACACAAACCTTAATTTTTAGCTTTTTTTAATTTTTCAACAACTTCTTTTAAAGGTAAACCAATGACTGTAAAAAGATCGCCTTCGTGCTTTTCAATTAATTTACTACCAATACCTTGGATGGCATATGACCCCGCTTTATCTAAAGGCTCTTTGGTTGAAATGTATGTTTTTATTTCAAAATCGGTTAACTCTTTAAAATATACGTCTGTGGATGTAGAAAAGGTTTCTTTGTATTCAGAGCTTAACAATGTAACACCTGTGATGACTCGATGTTTTTTGCCTGATAATTTTTTTAACATAACAAAAGCATCCGCTTCATCTATCGGTTTTTCTAATATTTCATTTCCTAAGACAACCACAGTGTCTGCGCCAATGACCATTCCATTAGGATATCTAGAAAAAACGTCTAATGCTTTGAATAAAGATAGTTGTTTGACATAGTTTTCAGGATTATTTTTATTTAAGACTTGTCCCTTTTCATCTTCATTAGGTACAACTACTTCAAATTCTAATCCTGCCTGTTCTAACAATTCCTTTCTTCTTGGTGACTGGCTTGCTAAAATCAACATATGATTTTCCCCCTTTTACTAAAACGTATTATATCATATAATAGTCTTTAAAATAGCTTAAATGTTATAATGTTCTTGAGG
>JAAYQV010000090.1 GCA_012519065.1 Phytoplasma sp. | reverse complement strand
TGTAGAATTTCAGTACATAAGTTTGAAAATTTAACAGGTAAATCCACTGTGTTCACACGGTTAACATTATCTGAAAACATGATATATGGGTATCCACTTTCACCTTGTAACTGAGCGATTAACTCTAAAAGTTTTCTTGGATTTATTTTTCTTTTTCTTACCCTTGGATTTGAAACTAAAATATCATACCAATGATCCATGTCAATAGAAATATCTGCAAAGTTTTTCCCATATTCTTTAAAAACTGTATGAGGATAAAACAAGTACATATCTTCATTATTTCTAGCAAGTTCAATCATTTTGTCTGGTAGAACCACTCCCATAGAAAGTGTTTTTACTCTAACATCATCATCGGCATTTAACTTTTTTGTGTTTAAAAAGTCTTCAATATCTGCATGGAATACGTTAAGATAAACAGCACCTGCTCCTGTTCTTTGTCCCATTTGATCAGCATATCTAAAGGCATTATCTAATATTTTAGCTACCCCAACAACTCCTTTACCAACATTTGGAATGCCTTTAATAGATTCGCCTTTGGCTCTTAAATTAGTTAGGTTAATAGAAACGCCACCACCAATTTTTGATAATTGCATAGAAAATTCATTAATTCTAGCAATATCATTAAGTGAGTCCCCTGCTTCTAATAAGAAACATGAGACAAACTCACCACGATGTTTTTTCCCTGTATTTAATAAAGTCGGTGTTGCAGGAGTAAAGTCTTGATTCATTAAAGAATTAATCAATCTTTCTGCCATTAAGAAATCTCCATTGGCATGATATAAGGCGTTAACTGCTAATCTATCTTCATATCGTTCTAAAAAATATTGATTATCTCTTGTTTTTAAGGCATAGTCGTTATAAAACTTAAATGCTCCCATATAGGTAGGAAATTCAAAGTTTTTTGCGTATGCTAAATCGTATATTTTTTGAATTTCTTCTTGACTGTATCTGTCTAAAAATTCTTTTTCGTAATAATCTTGATCGATTAAATACTTTAGTTTTTCTTCTAAAGTATCAAACTTCATCATTTTTTTATAGACTTCGTTAACTAAATAGATGTGCGCAGCTTCTTTATCTTTATCTAAGCTTTTGATTTCTCCATTTTCATTAACTACTTGATTATTTAAAAGTATCCACTCTGGGATATGATTGTTTCTACCTTGTTCCATTTTTATGTCTCCCTTTTATTAATGTATTCTTTTATCCAGTCTTTAATTACTTGTCTGTCTTCTGGATATCCCGAACCTTCATATTTTAAAACCAATGGAATATGGTACTCATTTTCTATTGTTTCTCCTGCTTTGCCATAGTTATGTCCCCATGTTCTATTGCCCGAAACAGCAACTCCAACGACTTTATGTGCAAAGTTTTTTAAGAAAATTTCAGTGGTTTTTGGAACTTCCCCGAAGTTAATACTTCTGGTGAGTAAAAAAACCTCTTCTTTGCTTTCTATATATTCGGATACACTCATACATTTATATTCAAGATGACTGGCAAATCTTTTCCCTTGTCCAGTCAAACTATCATAAACTATTACCATATTTTCACCTACAAATGTAAATCTTTATCTAACACCAATGTCTTTGCTTGTTTAGAGGCTTGTAAATCAACAATGCGTTGATTACTGCTGCCTCTAAATAACAAATTAAGATTTTTAAGTTTATGTTCAAATGGTCCATCTACTAAGTAAGTAGAGACATCCAATAATTTTTGAACATATTCATTTTTTGACGCTCTAAGTTCTTCATAATAATAACCACTATAAATAAAGACATTTAATCCATCCAAAAGGGCTTTTTCTGCTAAATATAGACATGCTTTTGCCTGTAAAAAAGGCTCTCCACCTGAAAGAGTGATCCCTGTTAAAAGCGGATTTTCTCTCCATTTGTCTACAATTTGATCTAGTTCCATTAAATACCCTTTGTCTAATGCTTGTGTTTCTTCATTATGGCACATATAACATCTTTTAAGACATCCTTGTGTAAAGATAACAAAGCGTATGCCTGGGCCATCGACAATAGATTCTTCAATGATTCCAGATAGTCTAATTTTTGGATTTAAAGTGTTTGACACGTTCTTCAACTTCTTTTCTCTTAGCGTTGTTAAATCTATCTAAAGTTCCAACTAAGTAACCTGTAATTCTTCTAATTCTTTCAAATGGAGCATCTTCTGTTTCATGTCTACCACATTTAGGGCATTCTTCGTTAATAATTCCAACATATTTACATGCAGGATCATAATCAACAGAGTGATTGATTGATCCATATCCAATCCCTTTTTCTTTCATGTGTTTAATGATTTTTTCAAATGCTTCTAAGTTTTTGCTTGGATCTCCGTCTAGCTCTATATAACTAATATGACCACCATTGGTTAATGCATGATATGGTGCTTCAATTTCTATTTTGCGATAAGCAGTGATTGGGTAATATACTGGTACGTGGAATGAGTTTGTATAATACTCATGATTTGTCACACCTTCTATTAC
>JAAYQV010000015.1 GCA_012519065.1 Phytoplasma sp. | reverse complement strand
CCACCTTGGTTTCTTCCTACAATGCCTCCTACTTCACTCACACCTTTAATACTTGCTTGGTTATATACATTTTGAACTACTCCTGATAATTTATAACCAATAAGACCGCCAACATAATTGTTCCCATTAACGGTGGTTTTATTATAAATGTGAGAAATGGTCCCCCCATTCATATAACCTACAAGAGCTCCAACAAAGTTTTTTCCGATCACACTACCCTTAACAGATAGATTTGTAATTGTAGATCCTTTGATATAACCGAAAAGAGCCTGATTATCAAGGCTTTCATTTGAAATATTTAGATCAATTGTTACACCATTCCCATTAAAATTTCCTTCAAAAGGATTTATTGAAGTTCCAATTGGTGTGAAATTTTTTAATGCGATGGTACCGATTGAAGCGACGACACTAAAATATTTGTCTTTGTAAGTTTCTCCCGCATTAACTGAATGAGACAAGTAAACCATATCATCTGCTTTACTGATGATATAAGGATTATCCTCTGTACCTAGGCCTCCAAAATATCCTCCGCTAGATGCGTCTAAAACTGTTTGGTCATCTAGTTTTTTATGTGTATATGAGGTTATAAAAGATCTTGTCTGCAGTAATAAAAAAATACTAACAATAAGCAAAAAGACAAATACTAGAGACGTTTGAACGTTTCTTTTATGTTTCAATGCTTTTTCACCCCTGGATATTTCATCTGTTTTTTATTAGATATCTTAAAATTACACCGTTATTTTTAAATCTCCTTCAATCAAAAAAAATAGACTATTGCCCATTGCAAATAGTCTACATATATACATAGTCATTTTGCAACTGGCTGCCATTTAAAAGGCCCTATAGCTTTGCGTCACTATCTTTCAATAGTTTTGCCGATGTTATTATTTGTTTCTAACATTAAAACATGACTACTTATAATCTCTTAATAAAAAGATTATAGTAAATCCATTAACTTCATTATAGCCTATTTTAAAAAAAAACTCAAGGGTAATTGTAATTATCATAAAAAAAGACACCTTATTAAGGTGTCTTTTAATTATAAGTCTTCTTCGTTATCCATTTCAGGTTTTTGGTAGTTAAAATGTTTGGCATTTAAAATACCTGTTCCTGCTGGGATCAATCCACCAATGATGACGTTTTCTTTTAATCCGTATAATTGGTCAACTTTTCCTTTGATGGCTGCATCAGTTAAGATTCTTGTGGTTTCTTGGAATGATGCTGCTGATAAGAATGAATCACTTCTTAAAGATGCTCTTGTAATACCTAGTAAGATTGGTCTACCAACAGCTAGTCGTTTTCTTTCAGCGATTGCTCTTTCGTTTGCACGTTTAAATTCACTAAATGATACTTCAGTTCCTGGTAATAACTCTGTATCTCCTTCATAAACTACTGCAATTCTTCTTAACATTTGACGTATAATAACTTCAATATGTTTATCTGAAATCGCAACGTTTTGAGCACGGTATACTTTTTGAACTTCTTCTAATAAGTATTTTTGAGTCATTTCAACAGTTCCAACGCGTAATAATTCACGTGGGTGAATAGACCCTGGAGATAATTTTTGACCCGCTTTAACTGTAGCGCCTTTTCTTACTAATGACTCTACATTTGGATCAAGTGTGTATTTATATTCTTTTTCTGGGTTATCTTCTAATCCAATGGTTACAATTGATGAACCACCGCGACGTTCAACAGATTTAACTTTACCGTTTACTTCGCTAATTGTGGCTTTTCCTTTTGGATTTCTAGCTTCAAATAACTCTTGAATACGTGGTAACCCTTGGGTAATGTCTGATGCTGATGCTACCCCACCGGTATGGAAGGTTCTCATGGTTAACTGAGTTCCTGGTTCCCCAATAGATTGAGCTGCAACAACCCCAATAGCTTCCCCAACTTCTACCACTTGGTTGGTTGCTAGGTTTAAACCATAATCTTTAGCACAAACACCATGATCCGAATTACAAGTTAATACTGATCTGATTTCTACTGCTTTAATGCCTAAATCAATGATTTGTAAAGCTATTTCATCGGTAACTAATTCGTTTCTTCTTGCGATAACTTCTTTAGTTTTCGGATGAAGGATATCTTTACTTAAGTAACGTCCTAAGATTCTATCATATAAAGAAACGATTTCTTTTCCATCGTCCATGATTGCTTCAACAACTAAACCTGTTGTGCTACCACAGTCATCTTCTATAACTATAACATCTTGTGATACGTCAACTAATCTACGTGTTAAATATCCTGATTCCGCTGTTTTTAAAGCGGTATCGGTTGACCCTTTACGGGCACCGTGAGTTGAAATAAAGAATTCAGAAACGGTTAGACCTTCTCTAAATGATGCTTGTACTGGAACCTCGATGATTTCCCCTTTAGGGTTGTTCATCAGTCCACGCATACCGGCTAACTGAGCGAAGTTTGAGGCACTACCACGCGCTCCACTATCACTCATCATAAAGATGTTATTGTCTTCATCAAATTCTGTCATCAATCCATCTTGGATATCATCACGTACTTCTTTCCACTCATTAATAACTAAATTTCTACGTTCAGAATCTGTTAATAAACCATCTTCATACCATTCTTCAATCGCATTGATTTTTTCTTGAACTTCTGCGATTAATTCTTCTTTTTTAGAATATACGTTAATATCTGCAAATGAAATGGTGATTCCTGAGATGGTTGAATATTTAAATCCTAAATCTTTTAGTTTATCCAACATTTTAGATGTTTCACTGATATGGAATTGTTTAAAGATTTGAGCAATAACCATTGATAAGAACTTTTTCTTAAATGGTTCTGGTGTTTTCATTTCTTTTAATGCTTCCACTGGGTTAACACCTTTTTCAACGAAGTATTGGTCTGGTGTTTGAACTTCTAAGTTGTATTGTGTTGGTTCGTTAATATATGGGAAAGTTTCAGGTAAGATGCTGTTAAAGATCATTTTACCTAAGGTTGTTACTAAATATTTATTTTTTTGTTCTTCTGTAAATGTTTGTTTAACCGCTTCAGGTTTTAAAATAATTCTAGTATGTAGGTCTATTTCACGGTTTTGATAAGCCATTTCAGCCTCATTCATACTGGTGAAGAATTTTCCTTCATTACGGTGTTTATGTTGATGTAGTTTGTTTTTATATTCTGCATCATACCCTGAAATCACACGGTCTTTTCTTTCTTCTATCGTTAAATAGTAGTTTCCTAAAACCATATCTTGAGATGGTGTAACAACTGGTTTACCATCTTTCGGGTCTAAAATGTTGTTAGATGCTAACATTAATAATCTAGCTTCTGCTTGTGCTTCAATTGAAAGTGGAACGTGAACAGCCATTTGGTCACCGTCAAAGTCAGCGTTAAACGCAGGGGTTACCAGTGGGTGTAAGCGGATAGCTTTTCCATCAATTAATTTAGGTTCAAAAGCTTGGATCCCTAAACGGTGTAATGTAGGGGCACGGTTTAATAACACTGGGTGCTCTTTAACTACTTTGTCTAATGCCTTCCAAACTTCATCATCCATCTTATCATAACGGTTATTTGCACTTCTCTTATCTGCTCCGGATGCCTCTTGAAGTTCTCTTAAAATAAATGGTTTAAATAACGTAACAGCCATTTCACGTGGGATACCACATTGGTACATTTGTAGGTCTGGTCCAACAATAATTACTGAACGTCCAGAGTAGTCTACACGTTTTCCTAGTAAGTTTTGGCGGAAACGACCTTGTTTACCACGTAACATATCTGATAGTGATTTTAAGTGTCTATTTCTTTCAACTGCTGCACGTCTACCTCTTTTAGCGTTGTCAAATAATGAGTCAACAGCTTCTTGAAGCATACGTTTTTCGTTTTTAGTAATTAAGCGTGGTGCTCTTTGTTCTTTTTGTTTTTTCAAACGGTTATTTCTATTTAAGATACGACGATATAGGTCGTTAATATCTGTTGTAGCAAATCTTCCACCATCTAGCGGAACCATCGGTCTTAAGTCTGGTGGTAAGACAGGAATAACATCCATAACCATCCATTCTGGTTTGTTATCAGAGGCACTAAATGCTTCTAATACTTCTAGACGTTTGATGATGGCATCACGTTTTTGTTTAGATGCTGTTTTATATCTGCGACGTAACGATTTAACTTCTTTATCTAAATCTAATTCTTGTAATAGTTTTTTTACTGCTTCTGCACCAGTTAATGCAGTAAATCTGTTTCCAAAGTCTTCCATTAAAGCACTATAGTCTTGTTCTGAAAGAATTTGTTTTCGAACCAATGGTGTATTCCCAGGATCTGTAACAATGTATGATGCATGATAAACAACTTCTTCTAGTTGTTTGGCCTTAATACCAAGAAGAATCGCTAGACGTGATGGTGAGTTTTTTAAGTACCAAGTATGAACTACTGGTGCTTCTAACTCAATGTGTCCCATACGCTCACGACGTACTTTAGATTCTGTGATTTCAATACCACACTTAGGACAAATTTGTCCTTTATTGCCTGTTTGTTTTTTCCCACAAGCGCATTGGTAGTCTCTGGTTGGTCCAAAGATTCTTTCACAAAATAATCCGCCTACTTCTGGTTTAGATGTACGATAGTTGATGGTTTCATGTGTTAATACCTCACCATATGACCATTGTCTAATTTCATCTGGTGAAGCCAATCTAATTTTAAAGTGTGAGAAAGCACGGCTTCCATATCCTTTATTGACTGGTTTTACATTTTTTTGGAATCTTTCTTCTACTGTTTCAACTACTGGAATATCAGCATGTGTTAATGCTGTTTGATCTAAAATTGGCTCATGATATAAAGTTAATAAATCATTAACTTCTTTTAAGATGAATTCATCTGTAGAGATTTCATCGTATAATACCGCTCTGTTTGCATTTAATAATCCTTTTAGATTGGTGATGTCAACAGATCCTAAAGCAGAAATTGCTTCATCACTTAACATTAATGATTGTAAACTGCTTGGTAGGGCATATTGACGAAGGGTTGGAATGACTTCATCAAAAGATTCTCCTAATAAAGCTTTAAGTTCGTTTAAATCAAATGTGTTAAAATCTTCTAAATGATCAATTCCAGATTGGTTTAATCTTTCTACGGTTTCGTTAGAAAAATTAAATGATTCAACGTGCATTTTTAATTTATCGCTCATTGATGTAGACCTCCCTTTTTATTATGATCTACTAATGATTTGGTTGCTTCATTGACACCGGTTTGTGCATCAATGAGTTCTACATATAATCCTAAAGCTTGTAATTCTCTAGTTAATACTCTAAATGATTCTGGAATGCTTGCTTTTGGAATTTGACGTCCGTTTGTAATTGCACTATATACTTTGTTTCTTCCAAGCATGTCATCTGATTTTACAGTTAACATTTCTTGTAATGTGTGCGCAGCACCATAAGCATATAACGCCCAAACTTCCATTTCCCCAAATCTTTGTCCACCATTTTGTGCTTTACCACCCATTGGTTGTTGAGTTACTAAAGTATATGGTCCTACGTTTCTAGCGTGTAGTTTATCCTCAACCATGTGTGATAGTTTGATCATATACATAACACCCACAGAAATTCGGTTATCAAATGGTTCTCCTGTTCTACCATCATATAAAACAGTTTTCCCATCTGGTTCAACACCTGCTTCTGCCATGATTTCACGTAAGTCATTATCAGATACTCCATCAAATACTGGTGTGGCAACTTTGATACCTAGTTTTTTAGCTGAGATACCTAAATGTATTTCTAAGATTTGACCAATATTCATACGTGATGGTACCCCAAGTGGGTTTAACATGATATCTACAGGTGTTCCATCTTCCATATATGGCATATCTTCTCTTGGTAATATTTTTGAGATAACCCCTTTATTTCCATGACGTCCAGCCATTTTATCTCCTTCAGAAATTTTACGTTTTTTAGCAACATAAACACGAACTACTTCGTTAACTCCTGATGGTAGGATATCTCCGTTTTTCTTTGAGAAATAACGAATACTTTGAACGACTCCTCCGCCTCCATGTGGGATACGTAAAGATGAGTCTCTATATTCTCTTGATTTTTCTCCAATAACTGCGTGAATTAGTTTTTCAGCTGGTGAAGGTTCAAAAATACCTTTTGGTGTGATTTTACCCACTAGGATATCTCCTTCTTTAACTTCAGAACCTGGTGTGATGATACCTCTTTCATCTAGGTTTTTAATAGCATCTGCACCTACATGAGGAATCTCTCTAGTAATTTCTTCTTTTCCAGTTCCTGTTTTTAATTCACGAATTTCAATTTCATATTCATCAATATGAATAGAAGTATATACATCATTTTTCACTAAATCTTCAGACATGATGATCGCATCTTCATAGTTATAACCTTCCCATGTCATAAATGCCACAGTAACGTTTCTACCTAATGCTAGTTCACCTTTTTGAGTTGATGGTCCGTCTGCTAAGACATCACCTGCTTCAACATATTCACCTGCAACAACAATTGGTTTTTGTAAAATTAATGTGTCTTGGTTTGATCTGAAGAATTGAGTTAATTCATATTCTGTTTCTGTTGTTAAACCGTAATCATGTAATTCCTTAGCAATTAAGTAGTTAAATTCTTTGCCTGGTTCATAAATGATTCTGCCACCAATCGATACAACTTCTGATGGTTCTTCGGTTACAACAATTTTTCTAGCGTCAGCATATGTAACATAACCTGCTGTTTTGCTAATGATTAAACATCCTGAGTCTTTTGCTGCACGATATTCAATACCTGTACCTACAATTGGTGACTCTGGTTGGATTAAAGGTACTGCTTGACGTTGCATGTTGGCACCCATTAAGGCACGTGAAGCATCATCGTGCTCTAAGAATGGAATGGATGATGTTGCAACAGATACAATTTGTTTTGGGGAAACGTCCATGAAAGTGATTTGATGTTGTTCATAAATTGCAGTTTCTCCACCACTTCTTGCGATGATTCTTTCTTCCACAAACTGGTTATCTGCATTAACTGGAGATGCCGCTGAAGCGATGACTTCTCCTACTTCTTGGTCTGCTGTTAAATAAACAATTTTATCTGTAACTTTTGCTACACCATTTTCATGAACTACTTTTAAAAATGGTGTTTGAATGAATCCATATTCATCTGTTCTTGCATAAGTTGATAATGAAGAGATTAATCCAATAGATGGCCCTTCTGGTGTTTCAATTGGACATAGTCTTCCGTAGTGAGAGTTATGTACGTCACGCACTTCAACCCCTGCTCTATCTCTTGCAATACCACCTGTCCCTAAAGCTGAAACTCTTCTTTTTTGAGTTAATTCTGCTAATGGGTTGATTTGGTCCATGAATTGAGATAATTGTGAACTACCAAAGAAGGTTTTTATAGCACCTGCTAATGGTGTCATATTAATGATATTTGATGGCGTTGCATCAATAAATGTTGTTGTAGACATTTTATCTTTAATATTTTTTTCTGCTCTTGCTAATCCAATTCTAAATTGGTTTTTTAGTAATTCTCCAATTAATCTTAAACGACGATTTCCAAGGTGGTCAATATCATCAACTGAGCCTAATCCTTCGTGTAGGTTTAAATAATAGCTTAAGCTTGCAATGATATCAGATGTTGTGACGTGTTCTTTGTTTTCTTCTTGATCATTACCAACAACCTTGATATTAGGCTTTCTGTTTTCTTGTTCATCAAAAGTATATACTTCTAAAACTTCTACAGTTACACCTTGTCTTTCTACTTCTTTTTGATAAATATCTTTTGTACTTAAGAAATATTTGATGACTTTATCATCTAATGCTTGTCTATTGCGTCTTAAGATTGTAATAACCTCAGGTGTAATTTCAGTTCCTTTTGAAACAACCACTTCACCAGTTCTTAAGTTTACAATATTTTCTTTAGCGTATAAAGCATCCCCACCGTCTGGCATTCTTGTTGCTAAAATTTCATTTGGTGTTTCGTTTTCTAAGTTTTTATCTTTAGTAATTAATTCTCTTTTTAATAAATTACGATGTAATCTTAAAGTTTCTAATACTTCCTTAGTAATGTATGTATCTTTTGCAACGATTACTTCTCCGGTTTCCGGATTAATTAAATCTTCTGCTAAATAAGTATCTGCTACTCTAGATAAAACATCTAATTTTTTGTTAAATTTATATCTTCCCACAGCTGCTAAATCATATCTTCTCTTGTCAAAAAGGCGAACTCTGATGAATTCACGTGCTGCATCTGCTGGAACTTTTTCTCCTTGTCTTAACTTTGAGTATAATTCAATGATGGCATCATCAGGATTTTTTGCATCATCTTTTTCAAAGGTTGCTGTTAATAAACTGCTTTTCCCGAAAGTTTCTTCGATTTCTTTTTTCGTACTGAAACCTAAAGCTCTAACAAAAGTTGTTAGTGGGACTTTTTTTGAACGATCTAATTTCGCATATAAAATGTCTTTAGACCCTTGTTCATATTCAATCCAGGCTCCACGAGTAGGTATTACTTGTGCTGTGAATTTAATTTTGTTAACTTTTTTATCTAATTCACTTGTAAAATAGACGCCTGCAGAACGAACGATTTGTGAAACCACAACTCTTTCTGCTCCGTTAACAACAAAAGTCCCTGATGGTGTCATCATAGGAAGTTCTGACATTAAAACAACACTTTCTCTAATTTCTCCTGTAATGGCGTTTTCAAGTTTAACTTTTGCAGATATTTGACATGAGTAGTTAATATCTCTAATTTTTGACTCCAAAACGCTATATTTTGGTTCTGAGAAAAAGACTTCTTCAAAGTAAAGTTTTAAATCACCGTTATGTCCTTCAATTGGCGAAATATCCGTTAATAATTCTTGGATTCCTTCTTTGATAAACCAATCAAAAGATTGAGTTTGTATCTCGATAAGGTTTGGTAAATCTACATCATAATTCATTTTTGAGTAATTACGACGCTCTGCTTTTTTTCCGTATTTTACGGTACGATATCCCATAATCCACACTCCTATCGTTATTTTGGGAAGTTTTTTTGCTTGATATAACAAAAAAATTGGCATGTTTATGCATTTAAATATTTTACCATATATTAATCAATTAGTCAAATTGTGGTCTTCTTAGAATAAAGGATATAGTACCCTTTTTTCTTAGTCTCTATCGTATAATTTCCAAACAATTCTTCTAATTTTTTAATGGTCGATAAAGCCCCTTGCTTTTTTTGAATTACAATCCAAAGCTCTCCGTTAATATTTAAATTTTTGTATGCATCTTCATATAGTTTGAAAATATTTTGTTTTCCAGTTCTAATGGGTGGGTTGGTGATGATTAAATCAAATGGCCCAGAAACATTGGTGAATAAATCACTTTCTAAAACCTCTACGCAAACTTGGTTTAGTTTTGCGTTAGCCCTAGCTAATTCTAATGCTTTTAAATTGACATCAGCCATTACTACTTTTGACTCTGGCTTTGTTTTAGCAACAAAGATCCCTATCGGACCATAACCACAACCCATATCTAGAATGGTTTTGTGATCATGAGTCAATTTTATTTCTTCTAATAAAAGTTTTGTCCCAAAATCAATACCACTTTTACTAAATACACCTGCATTGGTTTGAAAAACTAATTCTTTGTCTTTAATTGTGATATTTATTTGTTTGTGCTCATCTTTTAAGGATGAATCATTCATGAAATAATGGCTCATTTCAACACCTCTACTAACAGCGAAAAAACCCGAGATATTCTCAGGTTCTACATCGCCAGTTTTAAAAACTATTTAAGTTCAACTGTAGCTCCAGCTTCTTCTAACTGTGCTTTGATTTTTTCTGCGTCTTCTTTTTTGATGTTTTCTTTGATAACTGCGTCTGGTGTTTCAACTAATCCTTTAGCATCTGCTAATCCTAAACCAGTAATTTCACGAGCAACTTTGATAACTGCAATTTTGTTTGTACCAAAGTTTTTTAATACTACTGTGAATTCTGTTTTTTCTTCAGCTTCTGCTGCTGCAGGAGCTGCTGCAACTGCCATTGCAGTTGGATCGATTCCGAATTCTTCTTTTAATCCGTCTACTAATTCTTTAATCTCTAATAATGTCATTTCTTTTAAAGCTTCAACAAAAGCTTCTTTAGTTAATTTAGCCATTTATAATTTCCTCCGTTTTTTAATTTAATTTATTATTGTTGTTGTTCTAACTGTTCTGCTAATGCATTCAGTCCAATTGCTACATCTCTTACTGGTGCTAATAAGCCAGCTGCTAACATAGTCAACATTACATCTCTTGTTGGTAATGTAGCTAATGCTTCTAATTCTGTTGCTGAAGCAACTTTGCCTTCAATAACTCCAGAAACAATTTTAACTTTTTTGTTTGTTTTTGCAAAATCATATACGATTTTTGCTGGTGCAACTACGTCTTCATAGCTGATTGCTACTGCTTTAGCTCCCACTAATGTGCTTACTAAATCTTCGAATCC
The DNA here is from genome assembly GCA_012519065.1 of Phytoplasma sp. GTDB lineage: Bacteria > Bacillota_I > Bacilli_A > Acholeplasmatales > Acholeplasmataceae > Alteracholeplasma. Next base: position 5,276 of record JAAYQV010000015.1, on the reverse strand, counting down.
TGCTTCAGCAGATGCTCTTCTTGTGATGTTGTTTTTATAAACTTTAACGTCACATCCTGCTTCTCTTAATTCAGAACGTAATTTTGTAAATTCTGAAACTGTTAATCCTGGGTAATCAAATACTACAACAGTTTTTGCACGGTTAAATTTTTCAACCAATACTGCAACAGCTTCGGATTTAGCTTGAATAATTGCTCTTTCCATTATATGCCTCCTTCAAGTATAAGTAAAAACTCTCTTTACCAAAGACAAAAGAGAGTTTCATTTAAATTCATGAATTCAAATAAATGCCTCGGCAGGTTATTAAGCTTTTAGCTCCTGCTGTCTTTGGTACATTTTTTTAATTATTTAATTTGATCTTTGTCAACACGGATACCAGGACCCATAGTTGAAGAAACTGTGATGTTTCTTATGTATGAACCTTTTACTGTTGATGGTTTGATACGAACTAATTGATCGTTTAATGTTTGTAAGTTTTCAACTAATTTTTCAACATCAAATGATACTTTACCAATTGGTGCGTGAATGTTTCCAACTTTGTCTACACGATATTCAATCTTACCATTTTTAATCTCATTAACTGCTTTAGCTACATCAGTTGTAACTGTTCCTGTTTTAGGGTTAGGCATTAGCCCTTTAGGTCCTAAAACACGTCCTAGTCTTCCTAATTTAGCCATCATATCTGGTGTTGCAACCATAACGTCAAAATCAAACCAACCTTTACCGATTTTTTCGATTAAGTCATCACTTCCAACAAAGTCAGCGCCAGCTGCTTCAGCCGCTTTTGCGTTTTCACCTTGTGCGATTACAACTACTCTAGATACTTTTCCAGTTCCATGAGGTAATACGATCGCTCCTCTTAGGTTTTGTTCTGCTTGTCTTGGGTCAAGATTTAAACGGAACGCAACTTCTACAGTAGCATCGAATTTAACAGTAGAGGTTTTTTTAACTAAAGCGATTGCTTCAGTTGCTGAGTAAACTTGGTTTTTATCAACAAGTTTTACTGCATCTAAGTATTTCTTTCCTCTTTTCATGTCTTTCCTCCTAAAATGTGGTCTAGCGGGATATCCTCCCACAATTCAGATAGATTATTCAAAATATCTAAATTAATCTTCTACTACGATACCCATATTTTTTGCTGTACCTTCAACAATATTCATTGCTGCTTCTACGGTATATGCATTTAAATCTGGCATCTTGTGTTCTGCAATTTGTCTTAATTGGTCACGAGAAATTTTCGCAACTTTAGTTTTGTTTGGTACTGCTGATCCTGATGTGATATTAGCAGCTTTTTTCAATAAGTCACTTGCAGGTGGCGTTTTAGTTACGAATGTGAATGTTCTATCTTCGTAAACATAAATTTCCACTGGGACAACAAATCCCATTTGATCTTTAGTTGCTTCGTTAAATTGTGAACAAAACGCTGGAATATTTACTTGTGCTTGCCCTAATGCTGGTCCAACTGGTGGCGCTGGGTTTGCTTTTCCTGCAGGAATTTGTAGTTTAACTACTTTTACAACTTTTTTGTTTTTTGCCATGATACACAACCTCCTTTTTTACATAAGTATGTGGTCCGGTTTTATCCTCCCACTTTGGTGTGTTTTTTACACGCGAATATATTTTATCATTCTAACCTATTTTTGTCAACGAAAAAAACACTTTTTAATTTCTTATTTATCCTCTAGTTATTTATTTAAAAAAAGTGGGTTTATGCCCACTTTATTCTAACTCTTTAAAGTCTGTGAAAGATACTTCTGTTGGTGTTGCTCTACCAAATAAATCAACATCAACAACAATTTTTTCTTGATCGTTATCAACAAACGAAACTTCTCCACGTTGACCAGCAAAAGGTCCTGCGATGATTTCGACTGTTTTACCAATGAGGCGATCATAATTAGGTTTTGAAATGGCACCAATTTTCATTAAAATCGGTCTAATTTCTTCTTCTGTTAATGGAACTGGTTTTGTTCCGCCACCACTTGAACCTAAAAACCCTGTAACTCTTGGTGTATTTCTAACAACAAACCAAGACTCATCAGTAACAACCATTTCTACAAAGACATACCCTGGATAAAGTTGTCTTACTTTTTCTTTTTCTTTACCATCTGCTTTTTTCTCGATGTATTTTTCCTCTGGAACAATTGCGTTAAAAATGTAATCAGACATCCCTAAACTTTCAACACGGCTCATTAAGTCTTGTCTCACTGCATTTTCAAAGCCAGAATAAGTTTGGATGATATACCATCTTACTCTAGGTTTACTTTTATTCATCATGATATCAACCTTATTACACTTACAATGATGATGTCATATGCTGAAATAATTAATGACAGCACTGCAGTGAAGAAGACAACTCGGATAGTATATCCAATCATTTCTCTTACTGTTGGCCATGTTATTTTTTTGATTTCTGGAATTGTTGGTAAAAAGAATGGATAAATAACTAGCGCTAGTCCTAATAAAGAAATCACTAAAACTGACCATGCAAAGATTTGATCATTTGGGTGTTTCCCTAAGACAGGAAAGTTAACAATCTCTAATGTACCATCAATTAGTAAAACAGATAAACCTGCTGTAATGATCGCTAAAATTGCTAATACTAAAGATTCCCAACGGTACTCTGTTTTTAATACTTCGATTAACTTACTTTTTTGTTCCTGGTTTCTCGGCTTTTCATTCATAAAGCGCGCCTCCTACTTTGTTTCTTTATGCACAGTATGAGCATTACATCTTGCGCAAAATTTTTTTAATTCTAAACGCTTGTCAGATAGTTGCTTATTTCTGTCTGTTGTGTAATTTCTACTTAAACACTCTGAACAGACTAATATGACTTTTTGACGCATTAAAAAACCACCTTCCGTGGTCGCTTGTTTGTATTTTAACACTTACAAACGACATAGTCAATATTTATTACGGTTATATTATATCATAGCTTTATATTTTTCTTTGATTCGATAAACTGCATTATATATTTGTTTATGCGTATAACCTGTTTTTTCTGATACATCTTTAATGGAATATCCTTCTTGAAAATGATACTTAAATACATTAATTTCAATATCATTTTTCAAAGGTACTTCCAGCGGTGTTAATTCAAGTGTTTCTTCATAAACTAGATGATCAAAAAATTCTTTTTCATCTTGAAAAACATACATTGGTTCTTTGTTTTTAAGTCTGAAGAAACGTCTTTTTAAGATGAGTTCAAAATATCTAGTAAATGTTTTATTTTTCTTCTCATCAAAATATTTAATAGCGTGATATAAAAGCATCAACCCTTCTTGAAAATAATCATCTTGTTGGTTAATTGGCACATTAAATAAATGTACATATTTCCAAATCATCTTCTCATATTTTCCTATAAGGCATTCTAATGCAATATCATCTTGGTGCAGTTGAAATAAATATATTAATTCATAATCATTGATCAGTTGACACACTCTATACACTCCTATTTTATTTTTTAATGTAGGTTGCATACATCATAAGTGCTGCTGCAACGCTAACATTTAATGAATTCACTTTTCCTTGCATAGGTATTTTAACTAATAAATCACAATTCTTTTTAATCAGTGGCCTGATCCCAGACCCTTCGTTTCCCATAATGATTGCAAGCGTTTGGTCTTGGGGAATTTCTGTATATTCCATTTGGGTTTTTCCATCCGTACCTATAACCAAAACACCTTGTTCTTTAAGTTTAATTAAGGTTTGATGGATGTTGTTAACTAAAATAATGTTGGTATGTTCAATAGCACCTGATGATACTTTTGCAACGGTTGCATTTAAAGGTACTTGATGCTTCTTAGATAAGATGATGCCATCAAATGAGGTTGCTTCTGCAGTTCTTAAAATAGCACCTAGATTGTGTGGATCATGTATTTCATCTAAGATTAAAAATCTTTGCATGATTTGAGGATTAAATACTTCTTCTAATGTTTGATATTCATAAGCCTTCACATCCGCAACCACCCCTTGGTGGTTTTGGTTGTTGGTTAAGGTATTTAATTCTCCTTTATTGGTTAAAATATATGAAATGTTCTTATCTTTTAAAAAACCAATAAAAGCTGCATCATTCATTTTTTCATCTATATAAACTTTATAAACTGGTCTTTTTGCAAACACAGCCTCTTTTACTACGTTTTTACCAAAAATAATCATAGGTTGCTCCTTTTTGCAGCTTCTTACTGCATGCTAGATATTTTTTCAAGTAAATATTTAAATGTCTTTTTAATCCAACCATAAAGATTAGAGACAATATAAATCATCTTATAGGTTGCCAGGGTTAATGTTAATAATAATAAAATTTGTGGGATATCTAAAGGAACTAAATCCTTGAATTTTTCAAATCTAAAAATAGGTGAGAATTGGAAGAATTCTGGTAGGAAAACCACAATCCCCACAACTAATGCAGACATTGAAATATATAAAATAGTTCTTAACGTATTAAAAGGTAGACACACTCTTAATAAAACCATAAATGACGTGTAAGCGGCTGTTAAAGATATAAGGGTGGAAGTTGCTTGCTTACTCATATTTAAAGGTCCTGCAAGCCCGATAATGATTAAACTGTTAATAACTACTACAATCGCACCCGGCATAGCTGCTTTAATGATATTACTTAAGAAGTTTCCTTTAACCGGTTTATTATTTTGCTCTAAGGCTAGGAAAAAGGATGGTATTCCAATGGCAAAAACATCAATTAAGTTTAACTGGATAGGACTAATTGGATAATCCCCGTTTCTAATAATCGCTACAATAGCTAATAAAAATGAGAATATCGTTTTTGTTAAAAAGAGCGTAGATACTCTTTGTACGTTGTTAATAACTCTTCTACCTTCAGCAACTACTTTTGGCATAGATGAGAAATTAGAATCCATTAAAACAAGGTGAGATACGTTTCTTGCCGCCTCTGATCCAGATGCCATGGCAATGGATGTATCCGCTTCTTTTAAAGCTAGAATATCATTAACACCGTCACCAGTCATCGCAACCACTCTACCGTTATCTTTTAAAGCCTCTACCAGTAGTTTTTTCTGATATGGAGAGACTCTACCGAAGACTGAATATTTTGTAGCAACTCTTAAAACATCTTTGTCACTCATGTTTTCAAGACTGATGTAATCCTCAGCATTAGCAATCCCTGCTCTTTGAGATATTTTTGATACTGTAATTGGATTATCTCCTGAAATAACTTTAACATCAACACCATGCTCTTTAAAATAGTTGATGGTATCAATTGCATCTGGTCTGATGGTATCTTCAATAGTGATTAAAGCAAT
>JAAYQV010000089.1 GCA_012519065.1 Phytoplasma sp. | reverse complement strand
TGATCTAAAAGTTCTACAATCAATTGCCCAATTAAAATAAAGACCAATGATAATAAACTAGATGCAATCATTAAAATGCGGTGATTATTGGTTTTAAATATTTCTCTTGCGCTAGAAACTGCGATTAATCCTAAAAAGGATAGGGGGCCAATTAAGGCGGTTGAAACAGAGACAGCTATTGCGATATAAATTAAGGTGTGTTTGGTTTTCTTATGAAAATCAACACCTAATCCAATCGCTTGGTTTTCACCTAAAATCATGACATCATAATATCTTTGTTCTTTTGCAAATAAAAAGATGGTTAGAATCATGATTGGAATGCTTATTAAAACTAAGTTTTCTTTAATATTGTTTAAGCTCACCGTTGTCATTGCTGTGATACTTTGAAAGTTTTCAGGATCCATAAAAACTTGAATGAAGTTAGAGATGTTACTGGCTAGAGTAGAGATGATAAGACCTACTAAAAGTAATAAGACCACATTGTTTTTATTTTTCCTTAAAATAAATTGATACATCATTAAAACGATACCAATCATTAAAATGGTTGAGAGGATAAAGTTAATATACTCGTTTGCAAAAAATAGGCTGTTAGCTCCTAGTAAAGCGACTAATAAGGTTTGAGTAATAATATATATAGCATCAAATCCTAAGACACTAGGTGTTAATATTTTGTTGTCAGTAATCGTTTGAAAACTTAAAGAGGACACAGCAATTAAAACAGCACCTATGGTAATCGCAATGATTTGAATACTTCTTCTTTTGATGATAGGAAGCTTATCCATTTGCGGAAATTGAGCAATTAAATTTCTTTGTGTATAAAGCCAAACCGTTAAGTATCCTAAAATTAAGAGGACCGATAAAGTGATTAAACTGATCCATATGATTTTTTTATTCATTGGCATTCACCTTCTTAAAGATTAAAAATAAAAAGATGATTGCACCGGTAACACCCATGGTAAGACCGACTGATATTTCATAAGGAAATCTAATGAGTCTGCTGACAATATCGTTTAGTAAAACAAATGTTGATCCAAAAATAGCAACATCCACTAAATTTTTCTTAACATGATCACCATAATACATCGTAACAATATTGGGAATAATTAATCCTAAAAATGGTAGCGGACCAACAACAATATACACTGCAGCAGAAACAATAGCTACAATGATTAAACCAATAAACATTGTTGCTTTATAGTTAATACCTAAGTTAATGGAAAAGTCTTCTCCTAATGAAATGATGGAAAAGGCAGTTGCGTAGATAAACGCTAAAACCAATGCTGGTATTAAAATGATGAGTAAACTTGAATTTAGTAACGTAATTTTAGAAAAACTACCTAAATTCAAAGATGCAACCACTTGTAACATATTCATTTTATGGGCAATTAATGTGGTTACTGAACCAATTAAAGCACCATACATCATTCCAATAAGAGGAACATAAACAATATTTTTGAATTTGATTTTACTTAGCAATATCATGAATAATATTGAAGATGCCATAGCAAAAATAAAAGCAAAGGAAAATCTAAGATATATACTTTGGCTTCCAAAGAAAACCATACTAATTAAAACACCCAATCCAGCAGCATCTGTTGTGCCTGCTGTTTGTGGTGATATAAATTTATTTC
>JAAYQV010000088.1 GCA_012519065.1 Phytoplasma sp. | reverse complement strand
GGTCAAAACTTTTGTGTACAACACGTAAATTTTTACCAAATGAACGAGCAATTTCTTTTGCTATTTCAATGTCTGCACCTTCAACAGTGGAAACTCCATCTACAAAAACAATGTTTTCATAAGGTGGATAATCTGCTGAGGTAACCATCGTTAGATATTCATTATAAGATTCATCTAACTTAAAAGTGAAAATATTTGAACTACCATCAGAACATGCGGTTAAGAATACTGCAAGAAATAGTAGTAAAATAACCATTTTAAATTTTTTCAACATATTGTTTTCTCCTTTATAAAATAAAAAGCCTTACTTAAAAGGCTTATTTCTCATAAGATGAAAACATCCATGAGCAAAAAAAAATAGTATCTTTTTCTTATACTCAAGGACTATTTTCACTTAAGCATAAAAATAGATACAATAACATCTATCAAATATACTCAAGGACTAAAAAAATAATTTAATAGCCTATCTTGGAAACAAACTTTTTAAGTTATGTAAGTTATTCTAACACAAAAAAACAATATGGCAAGCAAAAAAAAACAAAATAGTATCATAAAAGGTATAAATGTGTTAAAATTGTATCAATATAACATAGTTTTTAATAATTAGGAGGAAACAAAAAATGTCAGTATTTTCTAGAATCAAAGACATGATAATAAATGAATTATCAGTAGAAGAAAAAGATATTACCTTAGAGGCAAGATTAGTTGAAGATCTAGGAGCAGATTCCATCGACGCAGTAGAATTAGTAATGAATATAGAAGATGAATTTGAATTAGAAATCAGCGATGAAGCATTACAAAATCTAAAAACAGTAGGCGATTTAGTTAGCTATATTGAGGCCAATCAGTAAAACAATAAAGCACTTGTCTTTAGATAAGTGCTTTTTATTTAAAACGTTGAAAAAAACATTAAAATAATTTATAATGACTAGGAGAAATGAGGTTTTAACATGAGCAGTTATGAATTTAAAAACATTGAGAAAAAATGGCAAAATCACTGGTTAGAAAACAAGTTGTTTAAAACTCAAGAAGACCCGTTTAAGCCAACTTATTACTGTTTAGATATGTTTCCCTATCCATCTGCAGATGGGCTTCACGTTGGGCATATTGAAGGATATACAGCAAGTGATATCATCAACAGATATAAAAGAATGAATGGCTATAATGTACTTCATCCTTTTGGATGGGATGCTTTTGGTTTGCCTGCAGAACAATATGCGTTGTCAACCGGTAAAGATCCAAAAGATTTTACGTATAAAAACATTAAAAATTTTAAAAGACAAATCAATGAAATGGGTAAAGGTATTGATTGGGATAGAGAGTTTGCAACCTCAGATACTGAATTTTACAAATGGACACAATGGATTTTTATTAAACTATATGAAAAGAAACTGGCAGTTTTAAAAGATGTTGAAGTAAATTTTTGTGAAGCTTTAGGTACGGTTTTATCCAACGATGAGATTGTTATTAAAGATGGAAAAATGTATTCTGAACGAGGAGATTATCCTGTTTATAAAAAAGCAATGCGTCAATGGGTTTTAAGAATCACAGAATATGCAGATAGATTATTAGAAGATTTAGAAGAACTTGATTGGCCTGAAAACTTAAAAGAAATGCAACGCAACTGGATTGGAAAATCAACAGGAGCAATGATTAAATTCAGTGTTAAAAATCAAAATAAAGCTTTTGAAATTTTCACCACACGTCCTGATACCATCTATGGAGCAACCTATTGTGTTTTAGCACCAGAACATCCAATGGTTTTAGAGTTAATGACACAAGATGAAAAGGCATCAGTTTTATCATATATTCAAACAACCAAACAAAAATCAGAATTAGAGCGTATTTCCGATAAAGAAAAAACAGG
>JAAYQV010000087.1 GCA_012519065.1 Phytoplasma sp. | reverse complement strand
TTGGAACCATTAGAAACATTCAAAACTACGCACAAATTACAGGATTACATAATGATATTGGAGGCATCGTTGGTTATAATGAGGGCTTTATAACTAATGTTTTTAACTATGGAAAAATAACCTCCAAGGGATCTTTTGTAGGAGGCATTGCAGGCCAAAGTTATCAACACATAAAAGAAGCATACAATAAAGCATCAATCACTGGATATGTGAACGTAGGAGGCATTGTCGGAAACAACCACGCACCGATAGAATATGCTTATAATACTGGTTTGATTACCGCAACTAAAAACATTTCAGGTGGTATCGCAGGAATTAGTTATAAAGATATTTCATATAGCTTCAACTCAGGGGATATCATATCTGAAGATAGTGTAGCTGGCGGTATTACAGGAGTTTTAAACCATTCAACCATCAAAGGTACTTATAATGGTGGCACAGTGACTGCCAAATCTAGTCAAGCAGCGGGGATTGCTGCTAACGTAGAAAATGGCATCATTAAAGACTCTTATCATTTTGGTAAAGTTTACTCACAACATGATTTAGGTATCATCATAGGAAACCAAATTGATGATAATCAAAAAGTACTTCAACAAGTTTATTATGATCAAGATGCACACATAAATTCAGACATAACTCAATATAAAATACCTACTCAAATGATAGGAAACAAAGAATACCATTCAAATGCTACAGCTTTATATCATGGACAAATGATTGGTATGCACGCTTTAGGAACCACTAAAAACAATATGAATTTAAGTGAAAAAACAAACTACCTACAAAAAGAATCAGAAGAACAATACTCATATTATCCACAAATAAAGTTCTTTGGAACACATACAAACACAGTTGTTTTAAATGACTCAATAGAATCAGTTAAAACTAAAACCTTCATTGTGGGAACAGGAAATGAATCTAATCCATATATCATTAGAAATGAAAGTGATTGGTTAGCCTTAGCAGATAGCACCACCAATGGAAATACATATACAAATACTTTCTTTGAAGTTAGTAAAGAAGTAGCGGAATTAAATTTCATGGATGCAGAAGAAAACTATCTATTTAAACCAGTTGGAACTAAAGATAAACCATTTAACGGTAAATTAAACGGAAATGGCGTTAACATTAAAATTAAAACCATCCATGAAAAAGAATACCAAGCCCTATTTGGTCATTTAGGTAAAAATGCACACATCAAAGCCCTTTCTGTAAGTGGAGAGATCTTAGGAAAAGATTATACTGCAGGTATAGCAGCACTTAATGAAGGTGTGATTGAAGAAGTGTATAACCAAGCCCAAATTACAGGAAAAGATTATACTGCAGGCATCGCTGCTTTAAATAAGGGTGAAATTAAAAACGTTTATAATAAAGGGAAAATCACAGGGAATCAATACGTAGGTGGTATTACCGCCCACTTAGATGGTACTCTAATTAACTCATATCAAAGTGGCATAGTATACGGTCAAAAAACTTTAGGCATGATTGTAGGTTTCTATGAAAAAGGCATGTTCTCAAATAGTTATTATGATGAAACCATTTTAAATGCTTACAGAAACATCACACCTAAAATTAAACCCGAAGGTTCTGTAGGAAGCACTTATAACGGAGATTTAGTCAAAGGATTAGATAACCGATTCATGACAGGTTCTAATGCTTTAGGTACAGGAAACTTTAACATCAACTTTAAAGATGGAAAAGATATTTGGAGTGCAAACAGAAACATTGAATCAGAAAATCATTATCCACAATTATTAGTGTTTGCTACAAACACTCATCAAACCATTAAAGAAGCATCACAACAATCCACCTTAAACCATTTATACAACATCAGTTTTGATGAAAGAAATAATGAAAACAATGACACCATCTTAAAACAAGTTTTAATCAACGAGCATTTCTTACTCTATATACCAACGTATTTTGGTTATAACTTTGTTGGCTGGTACTACCTAGATGGACAAACAGAAGTCCAATTAACCAATGCCAAAGGTGAAAGTTTAAAACCATATGATATATATGAAGACTTAGAAGTATTTGCTAAGTGGGAAGAAGCTTATCATCAAGTGACCTTTATAGATGGTGATGATCAAGTCATTTATGAAACAGAAATTAGACATGGTGAATATGCTTTTATGCCAGTAGGCATTACACCAAGTAAAACTAAAGATCAACTATATATTTACCAATTTGAAAGTTGGAATTTTGATTTTGATCATACCATGATCTTATCTCCAACTAAAATATATGCAACGTATAAAACCATCGATAGATATTATGAGGTTATCTATTATGATGGTAACAACGAAATCTTTGAAATCACCAAAGCAGAATATGAAACATATCTTCAACCAACTAAAAAAATACCAACCAAAACGTATCATGATGATATTGCTTATCAGTTTATAGAATGGGATTTTAATTTTAATGAAGTCATTAAAAACAAAGTTGAAATTCATCCGATATTTATCAAGGTAGATAGATATTATACTGTTGAATTTTACAACGAAAACCAACTGATTTACACAACCATAACCGAATATTTAGATCAAGCAAAAACACCAGAAGAGACACCAATAAAAATTTCTGATGAAAAATATGATTACCAGTTTATTGGTTGGGATAAAAACATTGATCGTATCACAGAAGACTTAAAAGTATATGCAGAGTTTAAAGCGACGTTAAAAGAATTTATCGTCATCTTTAAAGATGGTAACGATGAAATCTTTGAAACTCAGAGAGTCAAATATGGTCAAAGTGCTCTAAATCCATTTGGCATACCAACCAAAAAATCACAGCTAAACACGGCTTATCAATTTATAGGTTGGGATCAATCTTTTGATGAAGTAAAAACTGATTTAACCATTAACGCACTTTTTAAAGAAGTAGATAGATACTATACAGTTAACTTCTATGATGCTTTAGAAAATATCATAGATACTCAAATAGTAGAATATCTTCATGCGGCCGTTTTACCTTTAGTGACACCAACTAAAGAAAAAACGCAAAGTCATATATATACATTTGAAAAATGGGATAAAAATCTAGAAAGCATCACAGAAAACCTAGAAGTAAGACCAATTTTTAAAGAAGAACTTAGACCATATCAAGTTTATTTTATTGATGGTGATAACAACATATTTAATCAGCAAACTGTTTTATATGGTGAAGATGCAACCATTCCATCAGGCATTCCAAGGAAACAAGGTATTTTAGACATTGGATTTAAATTCATCTCATGGGGAACAAACTATAAAGAAATTACCAACGACACTTATGTTTATGCAAACTTTAGCGAAACCAATCGTTATTATTATGTAACCTTTATGGATCAAGACCTTGTCTTAAAAACAGAAAAAGTAGAGTATGGTTACAGCGCAACTGCACCTGATTTAGTCTTTGATGAGCATCCGACAAAAGGCTATGAATACTACTTTATCTCATGGAGTGGTGATTTTAGTTTCGTTGAAACAGATTTAATCATTAAGCTAAACAAAGGCTCAAGACTCATGAGCTTTAAGGTTACTATCGTAAACGGCGATGAAATAACCACGCAAACAGTAGAATACGGTAAAAACGTTACCCTACCAACACCAAGTAAAAAAGGTAATGAACAAATACATTACCAGTTTATCTCATGGAGTCATGATGGAAAAAACATCACAGAAAATATGACCATTACCGCCAGTTTTGAAGAAGTGTATAACTATTTTGAAGTTAGATTCTATGATGGCAATAACACTTTAATTAAATTAGAAAAAGTGGCACCTGGTATGAGCGCAAGTGCACCGACCACAGTTTTAAAAGATAAAACAGAAAATAAAATTTATCTTTTCCTAAACTGGGATAAAGACTTTAGCATGGTTGAATCGAATTTAAATGTTTATGCTAAATTCAAGGAAGTAGACAGATATTATGAAGTTATTTTCTATGATGCATATGGTAAAGAACTATCCATTCAATCTGTAGAGTATGGTCAATCAGCCATAGAACCACTGGCACCAGAAAAACAAGATGAAGGTAGATATGAATACCACTTTACAAACTGGGATAAAGACTTTAGCGAAGTGGTAGAAAACATGCTTATTTATCCAGAATATGAAGAAAGAGAAAAAACTTTCACAGTTAATTTCTATGATGGTAATAACCAATTAATTTCATCACAACAAGTCAAATACGGTCTTAACGCAACTGCTCCAAGCAAAGCAGAAAAAAGTCCAACAGAAACCAAATACTACCTATTTAGCAGATGGGATAAAAACTATACTAACATCACAGAAGATTTAGAAATATATGCAGAATTTAATGAAGTAGATAGGTGGTATCAAGTCACTTTTGTGGGAGAAAATCAACAAATACTCAATCAACAAATCGTTGAATATGGAAAATCTGCCAAAGATCCAATTCCAATATTAGGATTAGATGCTACAACCATCATCAATGATCACACTATCCGTGTCATCTATGAATGGGATCAAGATTTTAGTTTTATCACAGAAAATCTTTATATCAACGCTATTTATAAAGATGTAGATAGATACTATCAAGTTACCTTCTATGATGAAAAAAACAATATCTTAGAAGAAATGCGCGTTCACTACGGAACAAACATTACCCCACCTACTCCACCTTTAAAACAAGGAAATACAGATTACTTCTATGTCTTTAAAGGCTGGAGCGAAGACTTTAGTTTTATCACAAAAAATCTTGATATCTATCCTGAATATGAAGAACTTAAAACCAAATATCAAGTCATCTTCTATGATGCTTTAGGACAAATCTTTGACATTCAAGAAGTTGAGTATGGTAAAGATGCTATAGATCCAGGAAACCCACTTAAAGAACCAACCGATGAAGAATCATATATCTTTACCGGATGGGACCAAGACTTTAAAAACATCACAGAAGATAAAGAAATTTATCCGACATATAGCACACATGAAAGAACCTTTGTAGTTATTTTTAAAGATGATCAAGGTAACATTCTAAAAGAAGAATTAGTCAGAAAAGGTGGATCAGCTATCCCGCCTTCAAACATTAAAGAAAAACCACAAAATGATTACTTTAAATACATACCAATGTGGGATAATGACTACACCAATATTACAGAAGATAAAGTTATCACTTTATACTATGAAGAAGTAGAAAGAATATACACTGCAAGTTTTTATGATGAGAATAACTTATTAATTCATACCATCACAGGGACTTACCTATCCTACATAGATGCTCCAGAAGGTCCTATCAAAGCGATGACAGACCAATATATCTACCAATTTATTAGTTGGGATCCTGTTTTTAACAACCAACTTACTAAAGATATATCTTATTATCCAGTCTATGAAAGAACCATTAGAACCTATGTAGTTACCTTTTTAGATGGAGATAACGAAGTTTATGATGTTCAAGAAATAGCTTATGGACAAAGTCCTAAAAAACCTTCTGGAACACCAACCAAACAAGCAGATAAACAATACTACTATGAATTTAGAATGTGGGAAACAACCACGATTAAAGTTTATCAAGACATCACGATCCATGCTATTTTCTACAGATACTTACAGAAATATCAAGTTACCTTCGTGGATGAATATGATAATATTTTATCTTCACAAACAGTTGAGTATGGTAATGGAGCAACCGAACCAGATGCTTCAAAAATACC
>JAAYQV010000086.1 GCA_012519065.1 Phytoplasma sp. | reverse complement strand
TTAATAAAAAGAGAATTAGGAATGGGGGCTTCAAAATGGCAGTATTTGACAAAAACACGCAATTAACGGTTGGGAACCAAACATATTTTGTAAACGATTTAGCACAAAAATTATCTAACGTTCCTAGCGACCAAGTAGTAAATGTTTTTAAAGAAGTAGGAATTAACCTTCCAAGAAAAATACGTATGGGAATTTTACGTAGACTTCTACGCCCATATGTTGAACAAACAAGAAAAGAAAAAGAAAGTATAGCAGATGAATTTAGCTATCGATTATCTCAATTTGAAAGTTTTACTGATTCACAATTAGTGAATTTGCTAGAAGTTTATAAAGATGATAAGTTAATACAAGATTATTACTATAATTTTTGGTTAAATATTTTAACATATTTGGTAGAAAAGGGGATTGCTGATGTTGATTTTCAAAAACTAATAGATATTATCAATGAAAATACTACCAACCAATTAGAAGACAGTAAAACATTCAACCAAAAATTTAATGTTGTTTTTTATGATGCCCCAGGTGAAATAGATGGTTTAACACCAGAACAGTTTAGACCGGTGACTTATAAGAGTACGACACTAGGTGAACTAAGAGCTATTGGTGATAAATTTAACGCCTCAGTTCCTAAGAGACTTAAAAAACAAGAACTATTACAAATTGTATTAAAAGAATTAAAAGACCGTGGAGAACATACAGAAGAATTAGAGCAAAGACTATCTAAAATGAGTATTCTTGTTTTAGAAAGATATGCTAAAGATAATAACATCAAAGCTTCTACAGAATTAAGAAAAGAAGAAATCATTGAATATATACTATCTAATGCTAAAGAGACAAAAGAAGCATACTATGTACCAAGCTCTGCAGCAGTTTATGAAGTAGAACATGAAGCAGAAGTGGTTGATGAAGAAGTTATTTTAGATGTTGCCTTAGAACCAGCAACTCATAAAGTTCATTACTTAGGCTTGAAAGATGTTACAGTTTTAGAAAATGAATTACTTAAAAAACCAGAAGACCCAGTTAAAGAAGGGTATACTTTTGATGGTTGGTATAAAGATGAAGCGCTTGAAGAATTATGGAATTTTAGCCATGATGTTGTTTTAGAAGAAATGACGCTTTATCCAAAATGGAAAGAAGAAACCATTGAGAATTATAACGTTTATTTCTTAGTCAACGGCGAGTTATATAAAGAATACATCGTAACAAAACATGGTCATATAAAAAGTCCTGAAGTTATTTTAGGAGAAAATGAAGTCTTTGATGGATGGTATAAAGAAGAAGATCTACTTAACAAATGGAATTTTGAAGAAGATATCATCTTAGGAGAGACGACCTTATATGGAAAAGTTACTCTAAGAGTTTCTGAAGATGTAGTTAAACCTGTGGTTGTTTCATCAACATTAAACCTAGATGCTTTAGTCCAAGAAATTAAAGAATTAAAAGAAGTTATTGCCAATAAAGATTTTGGAACAACACAAAAAGCAACCTTAAATGAAGTGGCATTAAAACTCTTAACTGAAGATGATGATAATCTTTCACCAGCAGACTTAGACTTAAAAGATGAAAAAACGCCAGTTAAGGTAGCATCAAAAGAATGTAAAAAGAAAAATCCAGTGGTTAAATTCTTCAAAGGTTTATTCAGTACACTTCTTACACTAATTATTTTTACATTAATGCTGTTACTATTTGTAGGAATATATGCTGCAATTGATCCGAATAATGCAGTTATTAATGACATCATCCGAGTGTTTGATCATATTAAAATAGGTGGCACTGGAATTGCTACTCATATTAATTGGTTCACCACTTGGCTTATGAATTTATTTAAGTAAAAAATAGATATGGGGCGTTAAAAAATGCCAAAGAATAAAGAATTTACACCTATGATTCAACAATACTTAAAGATTAAAGAAGACTATGCAGATGCAATAGTCTTTTTTAGGCTTGGTGATTTCTATGAAATGTTTTTTGATGATGCGATTTTAGCTTCTAAAACACTTGAAATTGTTTTAACTTCAAGAGATGGGGGTCAAAAAATACCAATGTGTGGTGTCCCACATCACTCTGCCTCAATCTATATTCAAAGATTAGTAGAAAAAGGATTTAAAATAGCTATTGCTGAACAGGTAAGTGAGCCAGGCAACGGCTTAGTAGAAAGAAAAGTAACCAAACTTATCACACCAGGAATGATTATTGAAGATGGCATGTTAGATGAAAAGAAAAACAACTTTATTGCCACTCTTGCTTTAAAAGAACATGGTTATATGATTCCTTATGTAGATATCTCTACAGGAGAGACGTATTTAATGGATGCTTTAACTAAAAAAGAAGCACTTGATACCATCATTAGTTTAAACATTAAAGAAATTGTATTAGAAAAAATATATGATAAAGAAATTGAAGATTTTATTAAAGAAAACAATCTATCATTATCTTTTTATACACCAAAAACTGATATTTTTGAACAAAGCTTATTAAAAAATTTAAGCCATATTGAACAAAAGCGTGTTGCAAGTTATTTATTGCAATACTTATCAGAAACACAACATCAACCTTTAAAACACTTTATGCCATTTGAAATTGTACGAAAAAGTGCTCAAATGCATATGGATTATAAAGTGCAAAAGCATTTAGAGATTAGTGAATCTAATACCAATAATCCTAAAACAACACTTTTATATTGGCTTGATCAAACTCAGACTGCAATGGGTTCTAGAAAACTAAAATATTGGTTAAACCATCCACTAGTAGAAGTTGATGAAATTAACGAAAGATTAGACCATATAGAAGGGTTTAAAGCTTATGGGGCTAGATCAGAATTAAAAGAAATTTTAAAATATATATATGACATCAACAGAATTGTGGGAAGAATCTCTTTTAACAATGCTAATGCGAAAGATTTATCTCAGTTAAAACAAACGCTTGCTTTAGTCCCAAAATTAAAAGAAATTTTATTCACATATGAATCAATTAAAATTAAAAACTTAGCTAAACGTATTAACACTCATGAGTCTTTACATGATTTATTAGAAAAAAGTATCGTGGATCAACCGCCTTTAACCATTAAAGAAGGTAATATGATTAAAGATGGATTTAATGAAAAATTAGATGAACTCAGAGAGGTTAGTCTTAACGGTAGTACATGGTTAGATGAATTTGAGAAAAAAGAAAGAGAAAGAACCGGTATTAAAAACCTTCGTATAGGTTATAATCGTGTGTTTGGTTATTTCATAGAAATTTCAAAAGGCAATTTAGATTTAGTCAAAGATGAATTTGGCTATATAAGAAAACAAACACTAGCAAATAGTGAAAGATTTATTGCAGAACCACTTAAAGAAAAAGAAGATATTTTATTACATGCCAAAGAACGTTCCATTAACTTAGAATATGAAATATTTACTCAAATTAGAGAAGTTGTTTCTGAATATATCACATCTTTACAAGAATTAGCATCTTTAATCGCAACCATTGACGTTTATTTATCCATGGCTATTGTATCTGATGAATATAGATATGTTAGACCTATATTCAATAATGAAAAAACAGTATGCATTCAAGAAGCTAGACATCCAGTAGTAGAAAGGTATGTTGATTTTATTGCTAATGATGTTATGATGAAGGAAAATGAAATCTTTTTAATTACAGGCCCTAACATGAGTGGTAAATCAACTTATATGAGAATGTATGCTTTAATTGTTTACATGGCTCAAATTGGCTCATTTGTTCCAGCAAAAGTTGCACAACTTCCTATCTATGATGCTATTTACACCAGAATAGGGTCATCTGATGATATTGCTGGCGGCAAATCAACGTTCATGGTCGAAATGGTAGAAAGCAATGAAGCACTCATTCATGCCACTAAAGATAGCTTAATTTTATTTGATGAAATTGGTCGTGGGACAGCAACCTATGATGGTATGGCTTTAGCTCAAGGAATGATTGAATATATTCACGATAAAATAAAAGCACAAACCTTTTTTTCAACACACTATCATGAATTAACGTTATTAGAAAAACAATTAGAAAATCTTTCTAATTATCATGTAAGTGCAAAGGAAGAAAATGATAAAATGATTTTCCTACACAAAGTAAAAAAAGGAGCCTCAGACAAATCATATGGTATACAGGTAGCTAAATTAGCTCATTTACCAGAAGAAGTCATTAAAAGAAGTCAAGTTATTTTAAAAGAACTTGAAAAAAACAAAGTGGAATTAAAACCCAACTTATTTAACTATCAAGAAACAATTATCAATGAGACTACTCATCTTAATAGTCAAAATCAAGAAGTTATTGACAATATTTTACAATTAAATATTGATCAAATGACACCACTTGAAGCAATGTTGGAGTTAAAACATATACAAGAAAAAATTAAAAAGTAAGGATGTGAAATCATGCCCAAAATAAATATTATGGATGCTGCATTATCTAATATGATCGCAGCAGGGGAAGTGGTTGAGCGTCCTGCTTCTGTTATTAAGGAGCTGGTTGAAAACTCCTTAGACGCGGATGCTACACAAATTATCATTGAAATTAAAAACATGGGATTAGATCTTATTAAAGTGACTGATAATGGAACTGGTATGTCAAAAGAAGATGCTAAACTAGCTTTCTTAAGACATGCTACAAGTAAAATTAACAGCCAGTATGATCTAAATCATATCAAATCATTGGGTTTTAGAGGTGAAGCATTGCCATCTATTGCCTCAGTTTCAAAAGTGAAATTAGAAACCAAAACCAAAAATGAAGATGGTTATTTTGTCATGTTTGAAGGTAGTCAATTAGTAGATGAAGGCATAGCTGCGCTTAACCAGGGAACTGTTATTACGGTAACCGATTTATTTTATAACACGCCAGCAAGATTTAAATATCTAAAGTCAGAGATAGCTGAAAAAAATGCTATCATTGAATTTTTTGATAAACTAGCTTTATCTTATCCTAGCGTTCAATTCGTTTTAAAAATAGATGAAAGAGAAATAAAAAGAACATTAGGAAATGATGATGTTTTAAGCGTTATGGAAATCATTTATGGTAAGCAAGTAACTCAAAATCATTATGAATTCGAATTTGAATATCAAAAAAATAAAATTAAAGGTTATTTAATCAATCCGATTCATACCAGATCAAGGAAAAAAGATATCAATTTATTTATCAATAACAGATATATTAAAAACTATTTATTAACACAAGCAGTCATTGAGGGGTATCATAGTTTTTTAATGACTAATAAATATCCGATTGCCTCTATTTATATCACAATTGATCCAAGTTTGATTGACGTAAACGTTCATCCACAAAAAATGGAAATCAAATTGGTTAACGAACAAGTTTTAAAATATCAAATTGAAGAAAAAATTAAAGAAACACTAAGAGCTAAACCGCTTGAGGTTAAACCGTTATTGACGATAGAAAAAATGACTAAAGAAACATATTCCTATCCAGAAACAACTATTTTAAAAGAAGAAACAAGCGTTTTTGACCAACCGCTATTTGAGTTTGCGCCAAAAGAAGTAGAAAAAGAATCTTTAACCATTTGTGAAGAAAATGAGTTTATTGAAAAGTCAGAACTCGAGGAAACTAATAAATTGCCTCATTTTGAGTATATAGGCACCTTTAGCGGTACTTATTTGCTCTTTCAAAATGAAGAAGGTTTATACTTAATGGATCAACATGCCGCAGCAGAAAGAATTAAGTATGAATACTACTTTGAAAAACTAAGTCACATTAAACTTGAGTTAAAACAATATTTAATTAAAAGAGAAATCCAACTACCATCTAACGATATTGAGAAAATATTAATATATAAAGATGAATTTTTAAAACAAGGATTTGTGTTTGAAGAAAATAAACTAAAATTTGTTCCTACATGGGTTAAGGATGAAGATATTGAAGATATCATAGAAAGATTTCTAACCTTACTTGAGGAAAATGGAACTATTGAAATCATTAAAATAAGAGATGATTTAGCCAAAGACTTAAGTTGTAAAAGTGCTATAAAAGCCAATCATCAACTCAATCGATATGAAATTAGTCAACTTATTAAAGATTTAAACCAAACTAAAAATCCATACACATGTCCACATGGAAGACCTGTATGGATTCAGTTGACACATCATGAAATAGAAAAGTTATTTAAGAGGATTGTATGAAAAAAGTTATTGTTATTACAGGACCAACTGCATCAGGTAAAACGAGTTTATCTATTAAAATAGCTAAGCATTTTAACTTAGAAATCATCAATGGTGACTCCGTTCAAATTTATAAGGATTACAATATTGGTTCTGCAAAAATAACTAAAGAAGAAATGGAAGGTATTACTCATCACTTACTAGATATTAAAGAACCAGGAGAACCATTTTCTATTTTTGAATATCAAAAAGAAGTTAGAAATAAGATTAAGGAATTAAAAATACCCTTAATTGTAGGTGGCAGTGGTTTATATATTCAATCCGCCTTATATGATTATCAATTACATGAGAGACAAACACAAGAATTACCAAGCGTAGAACAAATGAAAGAGGCATTAAAAAAACTTGATCCTAAACTAGATACACAAAAACTATCTGAAACAAAGATCATAAACGCTTATCAATCGGCTTTAGCAGGAGAAAAAAGATCAGAAAAAACAAACAGTAAAACCCCTATTTATGATTTGTGTATTCTTTATTTAGATATAGATAGAGCTATTTTAAAAAAACGTGTAGAAACTAGATTAGAATATATGATGGAAGCTCATTTTTTAGACGAAGTCAAAAGAATCAAACAAATACCTACAGCCAACTTAAATATTATTGGGTATCGCCAGTTAAGCGACTATTTAGATGGAAAAACAGATTTAGAAACTGCAAAACAGCTTATTATCACAAAAACCATGCAATTTGCAAAAAGACAAAAAACTTGGGTAAAAAATCAAATGGAAGCTCATTTTTTAAATGCTTTAGATGACAATTTAGAAAATCAAGCAATTGAATTGATTACCAACTTTTTAAAGGAGAAATCATGAGAATATATATTATTGGTATGCCTGGTTCTGGAAAGACAACAATCAGTCAATTACTTTCTAAAAAACTTAACTACCATTATCATGATCTAGACAGTGAGATAGAAAAGAGTAGTTTGATGTTTATTGACCAAATATTTAGTCAACATGGCGAAGAAACATTTAGAAGATTAGAATCAAAAGCGCTAGAAAAAACGATAGATCTTAAACAGACAGTTATTTCTTGTGGCGGTGGGATTGTAACAAAAAAAGAAAATAAGAAATATATGAAAAATGGCTATGTGATTTATTTAGAAACAGATTTAGAAATCATAAAAAAAAGATTAAAAGAAGATCAAACCAGACCATTGTTAAAAACAAATACCCTAGAAGATATTTATCAAAAAAGATTTTTTAAATATAGAGATTTTGCCCATTGGATTGTTTCAAATAATGGAAAAGCAGAAGAAACAACCGACAGCATCATCCAACACTTAAAAGAAGGTGGCTTATTATGAAAATATTATCAATTAGTGGACCTAATTTAAATATGCTAGGCAAAAGAGAAGAAAAACATTACGGGAAAATGACTTTAAAACAGCTAAACACTTTATTAGAAGAACAATTCCCTGAAATTCAATTCACCTTTTTTCAAAGCAATCATGAAGGATTAATTATTGATAAAATACAAGAATATGCTAATTATGATGCTATCATGATTAACCCAGCTGCATATACCCATACAAGTATAGGTATTAGGGATGCTCTTGAAATAGCATCTATTCCAAAGGTGGAAATCCATCTTAGTGATATTACCAAAAGGGAATCATTTAGAAAAAACAATTACATTAAGGATGTTGTAGATCAAAGTTTTTATGGTGAAAAAGAAGAAAGTTATTTTAAGGCCGTTCGTTTTTTATTGTCAAAACTTAAGAAGTAAAGTATAATAATAATGATTTTAAAATAAAAGGAGTAAAAAAATGATCAGTGTAAATGATTTTAAAACAGGACAAACCATTGAGTTTGATGGAAATATTTTCCAAGTCATAGAGTTTTTGCATGTTAAACCAGGAAAAGGAGCAGCATTTGTTAGAAGCAAACTACGTAACTTAAGAACCGGAAGTGTGATTGATCACACATTTAATGCAGGAACCAAAGTGGCAAGAGCACAAATTGATAAAGTCCCAATGCAATACTTATATGCAGCAGGTGATCAATATGTTTTTATGAACACTGAAACATATGAACAAATTGAGTTATCCTACAAGCAAATTGAACAAGAATTGAAATATATGTATGAAGGTTTAACTGTTGAAATTATGTTTTTTAACAACTCAGAAGTTTTAGGTGTTTCACTTCCTGAAAAACTAGCCTTAACGGTTATAGAAACAGTACCAGGGGTTAAAGGTGATACCAAAACTAATGCAATGAAGGATGCAACCTTAGAAACTGGTACCGTTATCAAAGTACCACTTTTCATCTCTGAAGGTGAGAAAATCATTGTCAATACAGTTGAAGGAACTTACGTATCTAGAGAAAAATAATCATAAAAAGATAATAAAAGCCTAAAAATAGGTTTTTATTTTTTTGTAACAAATTGAGTCTTAAAATATGCTATAATATTAACGGTGATATAATGGAACGTTTACAAAAAGTCTTGGCGCAATCTAATGTAGCCTCAAGAAGAAAATCAGAACAATTAATTTTAGAAAAAAGAGTATCAGTAAACGGCGTCATTGTTTCTGAACTGGGTTTTAAAGTATCAAAAAAAGACCTTATTACAGTAGATGGTGTAGCCATCCAAAGAGCAGATTTTAAATACTATTTACTAAATAAACCTACGGGCTATTTATCGACTGTATCAGATGATAAAAATAGAAGAACGATACTAGATTTATTTAAACCAGAACATAAAAATGATCGTATTTATCCTGTAGGTAGATTAGATTACGATACTGCTGGATTACTGCTTGTAACTAACGATGGAGAGTTAACAAGAAAACTGACTCACCCCTCTTCAAATATTCCAAAGCAGTATTTAGCAAGAGTAGAAGGGATAGTCATTAAAGAAAAAATTAGAAACCTAAGAAAAGGGGTCATCATTGATAAAGACTATTTGGCCATTCCTAAAGAAGTACAATTAATGAGCTTGGATAAAGCCAATCAATCTACATTAATTAGAATAGTTATTACCGAAGGAAGAAACAAACAGGTTCGTAAAATGATGGATGCTATTGGACACCCAGTAAAAAAACTAACTAGAGATCAATATGCTTTTTTAACATTAGAAGGTGTTCAAAGAGGTGCATATAGAGAACTAAAGGTGCATGAAATAAAAATGCTTAAGAATCTTTAAAAGGATCAAAATGGCATAAAAACATAAAAAATGGTATAATAAATAAAGATGGAGGATCATATGGGAGGATTTAAACTTGCAATCGATGGACCGGCGGGTTCAGGGAAAAGCACGATTAGTTCACGGCTGGCAAATTATTTAGGATGGACGCATGTTGATACAGGAGCAATGTATCGAGCCGTTACCTTATATGCCTTAAAAAAAGGTCTAGATTTAAATGATGAAAATTCATATATGTTTTTAGAAGATGTATATATTGAATATAAAGATAACAAGATTTTTATTGATAATAAAGATGTCACTGAAGAAATCAGGGGAAAAGAGATTAATCAGCACGTTTCTTTAGTATCATCATTTCCTTATGTTAGAAAAAAATTGGTTGAAGCACAACAAAAAACTATTTCTAATGGGAATATCATTATGGACGGTAGAGATATAGGTACAGTGGTTATCCCGAATGCAGACTTAAAAATCTTTTTAACTGCTCATGTAGAAGAAAGAGCCAAAAGAAGACACAAAGAACAAACAAATAAGGGAAGTAGTAATCAAATTGATCAAGTGATTGAGGAAATTAAAAGACGTGATCAAAAAGATTCAACACGTAAGGAGTCACCGTTGCGCAAAGCAGATGATGCCATTGAGATTGATACAACAAATTATTCAATAGAAGAAGTTGTTGAAAAAATAGTCCAACTAATAAAATTGAAGGAGCAAGAAAAAAATGACTGATATTAAAATTCCAAAAAAAGGACAAATTGTAGAAAGTAAAGTTGTCAAAGTAGATGCTAATGTTATCTATTTAGATTTAAATTTTATGACAGAAGGTACTATTTACTTAAATGAATATGATATTCCTGCACCAACTACTTTTGAAGGATTAGTTAAAGTAGGCGATGTTGTCCGCGCCAAAATAATGAAAATATCTGAAGGTGATGAATCAAGTATGATTTTACTTTCAAGATTACCTTTAATCAAAGAATTAAAATTAGAAAAATTAAAAGAAAAATATGAATCAAAAGAAGTAGTTACTGCATTAGTTACAGAAGCAAAAGAAAAAGGTCTTATCGTTAAATATGAAGGATATGACTTGTTTTTACCATATTCACTACTAGACTTTGATTTAATTGATAAGGTAGATACTTTAATTAACAAAAAATTAGATATTGTTATTGAAGAATTTAAACTCAAACCAAGATTAAAGTTAATTGCAAGTAGAAAACCAATTTTTGAAAAACTACGCCAAGAAGCATTTGAAAAAAGACAAGAAGCCAGACAAAATGAATTAGATAATATTCAAACAGGAGATATCCTAAAAGGGGTTGTAGATAGATTAGAACCTCATGCAGCATCCATTAAGTTTAATCATGTTGTAGGTATGTTAAGAATTTCTCAAATCAGCCACTATAGAATAGATAAAATTGAAGATGTCTTAAAATTAGGTGAAACTGTTGAAGTTAAAGTAATTAAAAAAGAAGGCAATCGTCTAGACTTATCTATGAAGGCTTTACAAAAAACACCATTTGAAGTATTTGCTAGCGAAAACAAAAAAGGGACTACTGTAAAAGGCATTGTGGTACAAAAATTACCATTTGGTCTAATCGTTGAAGTAGCTAAAGATGTTAGAGGACTTTTACATAAAAGTGAATACTCATGGAATCCTGAAGATAACTTTGCAGATCATGTAAAAATAGATGATGAAATAGAAGTTTCAATCTTATCAGTTGATAAAGGAAAAGAAAGAATTCAATTATCAAGAAAAACATTAGAGCATAATCCATGGGCAAATATCGATTTAAAACGTGGAGACAAAGTAGAAGTTTTAATTACAGACATCAATAATGAAGGATTAGTTGTTGCCTTTGAAGGTGTTGATGGTTTAATTCCATCAAATGAAGTTTCAATGGAAAACATTAAAATAGATGATCATTTTGCTGTTAATGATAAAGTAGAGGCAATTGTAACAGATTTTAACAAATCACAATGGACTTTAAAATTATCAATTAAAAAATTACAAGAAGCTTTAGAAAAAGCATCTTATGAAAAATATTTAAAAGACGAAGAAGAGGTTGAAAGCATCACTTTAGGTGATTTATTCGAAGACTTCAAAAAATAAAGTAGGTTTTAATATGGCGTTTAAAGTAGCAATAGTAGGACGCCCTAATGTCGGAAAATCAAGTCTCTTTAACCGAATCATCGGTGAGAGACTTTCGATTACTGATGACAAAGCGGGAGTCACTAGAGATAGAATATATGCACATGCCGAATGGTTAACCAAAGGTTTTAGTGTAATTGACACAGGGGGAATTGAAATAGGAGATGCCCCTTTTTTAACTCAAATTAAAGAACAGGCAGAAGTTGCAATGGATGAAGCAGATGTTATTGTATTTGTTGTTGACGGACAAATCGGTCTTACAGATAGCGATCACTATATTGCAAAACTATTATATAAAACAGAGAAACCTGTTATTTTAGCAGTTAATAAAATCGATGATTTATCATTGGTAGCAAACACGTATGAATTTTATGCGTTAGGTTTTGATGAACCTATTCCAGTTAGTACCAACCATGGTATAGGCATAGGGGATTTATTAGATAAAATCATATCCTACCATACAGAAGATGATATTGTATATGACAAAGATACCATCAAATTTTCTTTAGTAGGAAGACCAAACGTTGGTAAATCAAGTTTAACTAACGCCATTTTAGCACAAGAAAGAGTCATTGTTTCTGACATTTCAGGAACAACCACAGATGCTATAGACACACCGTTTAAAAGAAATAGAAGAGACTATGTAGTAATTGATACAGCGGGAATTAAAAAGCGTGGTAAAGTGTATGAAAGCACGGATAAATATAGTGTTTTAAGAGCTTTAAGTGCTATTGAAAGATCAGATGTTGCTTGTTTGGTTTTAGATGGCGAAGAAGGCATTGTTGAGCAAGATAAAAACGTTGCAGGCTATATTGTTGAGAATTATAAATCATGTATCATCATTGTTAATAAATGGGATGCAGTAGTTAAAGATGATAAAACCATGAAACGATTTGAACAAAAAATTAGAGATGAATTTAAATTTTTAGATTATGCTCCAATTGTTTTTGTCTCTGCATTACATAAAGAAAGAATTCAAACACTATTCCCAGCATTAGAATTAGCTTATGAAAACTATAGTAAAGAATTTACAACTAGCGTCTTAAACGATGTATTACAAGATGCAGTTGCAATGTTTCCAGCTCCATTATTTAATAAAGGAAGAGCTAAATTTAATTATATGACCCAAGTATCAACCAAACCACCGACATTTGTCGTGTTTGTAAACAATCCTGATTTTGTACATTTTTCTTATGAAAGATACTTACTCAATCAATTTAGAAAGGCTTTCGACTTCCAAGGAACGCCAATTAAACTATTAATTAGAAAAAAGGAGTCCTAATCGATGAAAGTAAGCATTATTGGTGGAGGGTCATGGGGATCAACCCTTGGTCAAGTATTGACAGATAATGGGCATGAGATCCTTATTTATGACATCAATTTAGACCATGTAGATAAAATTAATCGTGGCATACATCCCTTTTTTGACATGAAATTAGAAAAATCAAAAGCAACGAACAACCTTAAGGAAGCGTTAGATTTTTCAAATGTTATCATGCTCTCGGTTCCAACTAAGGTGATGAGAAATGTTTTAAAAGAAATGAATCAATTACTGACTGAACCTAAATCATTTATTAACGTTTCAAAAGGTATTGAGCCAGAAACGTTTAAAAGAGTTAGTGAAATTGTTGCAGAAGAAATTAAAAGTGAATATATTAAAGATTATGCGGTTTTAACTGGACCGTCACACGCAGAAGAAGTTATTTTAAGAAAATTAACCTTATTAACAGCTGCCTCTGAAAACAAAGATTTTGCTGTTACCGTTCAAACACTATTTTCAAATGACTTATATATGAGAGTATATACTTCATGCGATCTTATTGGTTGTGAGGTAGCAGGAGCGGTTAAAAACGCTATTGCAGTCATCAGTGGGGTCTTAAGTGGTTATGGTTTAGGAGAAAACGCTAGAGCTGCACTGATAACCCGTGGTATTTTAGAAGTCATTAGAGTAGTTAAATTCATGGGTGGACAAACAGAAACTGCTTTTGGACTAACAGGTATTGGTGATTTGATTGTCACAGCTTCAAGTGAACACTCAAGAAACTTTACAGCAGGCAAAAAAATAGGCCAAGGATTAGATCCAAAGGAAGCTGTTTTAAGTTCTCTTCAAACAGTTGAAGGTATTAGAACTATTGAGGCCTTATATCAATTATCACAGAAACATCAAGTAGAATTACCAATCATACAAATGGCTTATGGCGTTTTATTTGAGCATAAGCCCATTCAAGAAGCAGTCATCCAGTTACTAACCAGGGATTTAAAAGAGGAAAAACTAATTTAAAGTTTTATTGCCAAATAAAAATCTCTATGTTATAATAAATTAAAAGATTAGGAGGCCATTATATGAACAAAACTGAATTAGTAGCATTAATCGCTGAAAGAGTTGGCGTTACACAAGTATTAGCTGGAGATGTTGTTCAAGCTTTCATCGATGTAGTCACAGAGACATTAGCAGAACGTGAAGAAAAAGTAGTAGTAACAGGTTTCGGTACTTTTGAAGTAAGAAACAGAGTTGAGCGTCGTGGTAAAAATCCGAGAACAGGTGAAGAGATCGTTGTTCCAGCTCAAAAAACACCAGCTTTTAGAGCAGGTAAATTATTAAAGGATGCTGTAAAATAAAAACAATGGTCTATTTTATATAATAGGCCATTTTTTTAGGTTTTGAGGTGAAATTATGGAAATCTTTATAAAAGCAATGGAAAATGATTTATCATATGTTCAAAACCATATCAACTATATTAACGAGGTTGATAAAAATGGCAAATCATTACTTCATTACGCAACACTTGGTAGTGCGCATGATGTGATTGATTATTTATTAATGCAAGAAATCAACCTAAATATTCAAGATGTTTCAGGAGAAACAGCTCTTTTTGATTGTGCCAGAAAAGGGAAAATAAATATTGCTCAAAAATTATTAAAAAAATATGCTAATCCTAATTTAAAAAACAATAAAAATGAGACCGCTTTTCATCTAGCCTGCCATAAAGGAAATATGGATATGATTGATTTGCTTTTGGAAAACGGAGCTTTTTATAACATAAAAACCAAAGATGATAGACTGCCCATTCATTACAGCATTTTAGCAGGTCATCATCAACATATTGAAACATTAATTAAAAAGTTTAACATTAAATGGGACTATCTAGATAGCCGATTAAATAATTTTTTACACTATGCAACCTATACAACCAACCCTAAATTAGTAGAAATATTTATTAAATATGATTTAGATATCAATGCATTAAACGATCAACTAGAAACGCCTATTTTTAATGCTATTAAATATAGCACCCCAGAGATCTTAAAATTACTACTGAAAAATGGTGCCTTACTTTCAATTAATAATAGAAGATATGAAACACCAGAAAAAACAGCTTTAATCTTTCATAAAGAAGACATGATAGCTGCTATAGAAGCATACAAAGAAACACCTGCTTATTTTAATCAGGTGAAAGATAATGCATATAAGATAGCTGTTTTAAATAGAGATCATGAAACACTAAGAAATTTAGTTTTAGAAAAAAATCCTTTAAGGAAAGACAACCTAGGATTAACGGCTTATGATTATGCAGTTAAGTATAACCTAACGGCTTGTATTAACATATTAAAAAAATTAAAAATGTAAGTGGAACGTAATAGTTCCACTTTTATTATAAAAAAAGGATAGTTTCTATTAACTATCCAGTCTATAAAATCATTAGAATTTAATTATAAGAAAGTCATTATAACAGATAATAAGTTATATAACATATGCACTATAATTGGAATCCAAATATTTCTTTTTGATTTAATGTAAATATAACCAAAAGCAAATCCACCACCTAAATAGGCAACTAAATTAACAAAGAAGTCACTTGTAAAACCTGTAAGTAACTCAGATGTAATATGAATTAAAGCAAAGGTAAAACTACTAACTAATAAAGCAATCTTATCATTTTTAAATAAACCCATAAGTGATTTTCTAAAAATAAGTTCCTCAACGATAGGACCAAAACAAACAATAGCTATGAGCGATATTGCTGCTGGAAGCGGTGAACTTAATAAATTATTAATCGATAATTGATTAAGTGAGGTTTGATTAGCGTTACCAATTAAAGATGCTAGCGCCATAGAAACAAAATTAAAGATAAAAATAATTAATAAGGAATTAATAAACCCTCGAGCAATAATAGAAACCTTTTCAGGTTGACGCTTAAATAAATGAAATTCATTGATTAGTATTGGTCTTAAAATTAAAATTAAGATCACTGCAACCGTTACATAACTTAAAGATAAAACCAATGAATCCATTAAAGGTGTACTAAAAGGTTTAGTTTCTGCAACTTTTAACTCTGTGCTAGTTATAAAACCTGGGACATGGTTTTTAGCAGAAACCAAGGTAATAGGCAATCCGTTTTCCCATTTTTTCAAGTTACCTTCTGAGATTTGTGAAAAAATAGAGTCTTTTAAATAATAAACATCACCCTCTGAGTCTATCTTTTCTAAATAAGAAGTCTCAGTTCCAAAAGAAACAATCCCCACAGCATCTTTATGAATTAATAAAACATAGCCATCAATTTCATAAATAATGCGATATAGTTTAGTTAAATCACTGTAACTATTTTCAAATTCATTTTCATCAACAATCGTTAAATTTCCTACCCCCATGCTAGAAGCATATAAAGCAAAAGAAGTGTCACTAGGATTTTTATGATACAAACTATCTAGATTTAAAGAACTAAAAAGAGTCATAAACAATATAGAAGCAAATCCAAAAAAGAATAATGATACATAAACTAAAATTGAATACCAATATTTGCTTTGATTATGAGAGTCTCCGAAAAAATTATTATCATGTTCTTCTTTAAACTGCTCTTCAAAATTTATTTCTTCATCATACATATAAATACCCCCCTAAAAGTATTGATTTTATTATACTATAAAGATGATATGTTGTAAAATAAAGATATACCAAAAACAAGGAGATCTTTATGAAAATCATTATTGCCACACATAACCAAAATAAAGTCAAGGAATTTAAAAATATTTTAAAAGATTTTAAAGTCGAACTTATTTCTTTATCGGATATAAATGATGAAGAAGAAATCATTGAAGATGGAAAAACATTTAAAGAAAATGCAATAATTAAAGCCAAACATATCGCAAAAAAATATCAAATGCCGGTTATTTCAGATGATTCAGGACTAGAAGTTGAAGTTTTAAACAATCGTCCTGGTGTATACTCAGCACGCTACAGTGGAGAAGGTGATCTGGCAAACAATCTTAAAATCCTTAGTGAACTTAAAGGAATTAAAAATAGAAAAGCTAGGTTTATTTGTGTTATTGCCTATAGTACAGCGTTAGGTGAAATAAAAACATATGAAGGTGTTTGGGAAGGCCAAATCAGTGAAGAACTTAAAGGGAACAATGGGTTTGGCTATGATCCTATTTTTATACCAAAAAATAAAACAAAGACGGTTGCAGAACTTTCTGATGAAGAAAAAACCAAAAATTCACATAGGAGCAAAGCATTAAATCAGTTTAAAGAAGACTTTAAACCCGTATAAATATTTTCTTTTTAACAACATTTAAAGTATAATAAAAGATAAGTAGAAAGAGGTGTAGATATGAAAATATTAGTAACAAGTGATATTCATGGAAAAACACATTTATTAAAAGCTGTTAGAGATTTACACCCTGACATAGATTATCATCTAGATGCAGGTGACAGCGGATTAACCGTTAAAGAAATTGAACAATACAACATACTTTCTGTTAAAGGAAATACCGATTATTTTTTAAATTTACCACAAGAAAGAATCATCTCTACTGAAGAAAACACCATTTATATGACACACGGCCATACACTTGATGTAAAGTATGGTACAGCAGCGATTTTAGCAGAAGCTAAAAAAAATCATGCTAATATATGTATTTATGGACACACACATCAACCAATGATTGTTAAAGATGAGATACTTTTACTCAATCCAGGAAGTTTAAAGGATTTTCCTTATACTTACATCATCATAGAAAACAATGTAGCAACCCTTCATGAGTTAAACTAAGTGAGGCAAAAAAAATGAATATCAACTTAGATGAATTTGTTTATGAATATTTTCCAAAAGATACCCCATATGAAGTGACAGAAAGATTATTAGGTGGTATGAGTAACTACACTTATGTTATCAAAGTAAATGACCTTTTATACACCATACGAAAAGTTGGTAAAAATGCTCATTTTTTTGTCAATAGAGATAATGAGCTTAAAGATTTACAAGAGGCTTATTTGATTGGATTAGTGCCTGAAACCATTTATTTTAATCCGACAACAGGAACTAAAATATCACGACATATCAAAGGTGATATTTTATCAGAAGTTGCTTATGAACCCTTTTTGCCAATGATTGCAGAGGTTTTAACAAAGGTTCATCAACATAAAGTTATCAATGGACATGATTATAACTTATTAGGCAGACTAAAGACTTATGAAAGTTATTTAGAAAAATTAGATGATCATTATATTAAACTTAAAAAAAACTGGCAATACTTATACGAATCAATCTATAAAAAATACCCTAAAGTCTTTACTCACGGTGATGCACAAAGATCTAATATGGTTTATGATGGAAAGAAACTATATTTACTAGATTGGGAATTTTCTGGGCTTAATGATCCCTTATATGATATTGCAAGTTTTGGAAACATTAGCTTTAACGATTCCCTAGAGTTACTATCATACTATTTAAAAAGAAAACCTAATTTAGAAGAATTAAATAGAGTGAAGTTTTACAGAATGTTTCAAGCTTTACAGTGGCATTTAGTTGCCCAATATAAAGAAGATATTGGATTAAGTGAAGAACTCAAATTAGATTTTAAACTATTTTCAGAAAAATACTTACAATTAGCAGAAAAATTATACCAAGAAATACAACCATAAAGGATGATAAAAAAGATGAAAGACATGATTAATTTAGAGCCAAATTTACAGACATTAGAAAAAATAGAAATTGCTTTAAGTCAAGCAATGCCTTTATCTGATTATCAAACATTAATGATAAAAAAAATAGAAGTTTTATATGAACTTCAAAGACATCAAGAAGCTATTGAAGAAATTATGCCTTATCTAAAACAAAAAGAGTTTCAACAACCTTTAGCTAATGATGAAAAGTTATACCATGAAACATTTAAACATGCCTTAAAATTAAAACGTGATGATTTATGTCAAGAAATGATTCAAAAACGAAAAGAAAGATTGCCAATTGAGCGTAGATACTTAGCAATAGAAGATGAAATAACCTATTTGACTACTAAAAATGAACCGATTGAGCATTTGCTATTAGAATTACTTTCAACCGTCATCAATCAAAGCGATAAAAGAAAATATCTCGGGCAACTCATGGAACTATATTCAAGTCAAAACGACTACCAAAGTGCTGTTTTGATTTATGAGAAAAATGAGTCTTCAGACGTTGATAAAGGGCTTTACGGACGTTATTTAGAAGCTCTACTTCAAATAGATGAACCCACAAAAGCGCAAGCTTTATCTTTAAAATATATCGATCATCCGATGGTAAAAAAAGATGCTTATTATGTTTTAATGACATGTTATATAAATCAAAATGATCAACATAGACTAATGATTTTAGAAACTGAACATGAAGATTTTATAGAAGAACAAGATGAAAAATTTCAACTTAAAGTTTATGAAAAACTATTAAGTTTTTACCAAAGCATCAGTAATAAACCTTCTATTACTCTATATGAGAGTAAAATAAAACGTATCAAAAGAAATTTAAAAAAAGAAGACAAACCAACAAACTTAGATTTAGTTGAAAGTGTTAAAAGTGATGAGACTTTCACTGATCAACCTATATCACCACTGTATAAGCCAAAAAAAGATAATCAATATGTTTTTCAATTTGAAGCACTACATGACATGATCCTTTTTAGTCACCAAATTAATGAACAAAAAATCTTACGAGAATACCTAAGAACGTTTTTTTCAAAACTAGAAGATTACATTAAACCTATAGAGTTTATTGTATATCTTAAAGAAGAAAAAGAATTATATCAATACAAAAAAGAAAGATTATATGATAAAAAAATCATAGACTCATGGTTATATGAAACGCCTTTTGAGCACACATTAAACACGCATGAAGAAATCATGAGTACCACAACCTCATTAAAGTTTAAAAAAAATATCATCACACAAAAACCATATGAAGAAAATATTTCATATTTATACGTCTTTCCTATTGAAAATATAGGTGTTTTTGGCATCCATTTAGAAGAAAACTTAATTGAACCAAGTAAATATTATGATTTACTAAAAGGTATTAGTCATATTTTATATACACACCTCATTGATGAAAGGGTGTATTTAAAACTAAGAAATGAAAATCTTTTTTTAACAAAAGTTATTAATTCTCCATTGGTATGTTACCGTCTATTAAGTGATAAAATTACACATTACAATCAAGCAGCACAACAACTGCTTTCCATAGAACCACATCTACCCTTAGAGCTTTTCTTAATTGATATGGAGTACCATCAAGTTAATGTCTATAAAAGAGTTATTAAAGATTTAATGAGCAAACCAAATCAAGAAAAAGAACTCATTTATTTATATCAAAACAGACAAATTAGAGAAAAATTATATAGCATTTATGATCAAAATGAAATTAAAATCATTAGCTTTTTTGAAGATCTTACTAAAACACAAGAAGAAAAAAATAAGTTATTAGAAGAAGCGACAGTAGATATTGAAACCCGAGTTTTAAACCTTAATGCCTTAAATCGTCATATGAATCAATATTTAGAAGAAAAAGGTAGTTTTTTTCTCATAGAATTATTAGGGGATCATAAAACCATTTATGGTTATGAAGAAACCGTTAAGTTTTACTTAGAATTTGCGCAGGTGACTAAAAAATATTTTAATGAAGGCATGACTTATCGCTATGATGATAAGCAATGGTTGGTTTTTGTCTCACAAAACGACATTAGAACGTGTACTAAGCTTATTAAGGGATATTTAAAACATTTAGATGAATACTTACCGCAAAGTCTTAAATATGAGCAATTTAAAGTTATCATCAGTGCTTTAAGATATCCTGTATCAACAACAGATAAAAATAAGATGCATATTTATAGATATTTAGAAATAGCATTAGATAAAGCCAAACGACTTAAAAATGAATTCATCTTTTTTGAATACCAGATGTATGAAGAAGAAATCTTTGAACAACAAGTTATTGACTATTTAAACGTTGCGTTAGAACAAAAGCAATTTGTTTTATCATTTAATCAAATCATTGATATTGAAAAAAACATCATTTGGCAATATGAAAGCGAAATAGCTTTATCAAATATTTCAATAGATCATAAATATCTATATCAAATAGCTAAAAAAAGAAACAGATTATTTGAGTTAGAAAAATATCATGTCAAATTAGTTTGTGAGTTTTTAAGACAACTTGAAGCAGAAACAAAAAAACTTATCAAATTAACCATACCTATAACAAAAGAAACATTTTTAGATCCAACTTTTAATGCCTATGTTTTAGGAGTTTTTAAAACCTATCAAATTCCTTATGAGTTCATTCGATTAAAATGTATTGCAGATGAGATTAAAGAATCACATAAAGTAAGAATTAATGAATTAATTGATCATGCTATTTCTTTGGATGCAACATCATTAGATGTGGCTTTAACACATCCATTTAATGCCCTACATATGAATCATAAAAAACTAGATGATAAATGGAAATTCTATCTTCAGTCCATTAATAAAGTACTAACAGAATTAAAAATAGCCTTTGTAATTAGAAATGTAAAAACAAAAACAGAACGTGATGAGCTAAAAAATTTAGGTATTCGTTATGTGGAAGGAAATGTTTATAAAAAAGTAACATCAGAGGATTTAATTCAAAAAATTAAAGAGGTGGCTAGTGATGGATTATGAGTTAATTAAAAAAGCTTGTTTAAGACAAGAAGGAGCTTTAAAATTAAAAGCGATGTCTTCCTTTTTAGTATTAGAAGATGTGGATTTAATGATTGAAAAATTCTTTGTAAGAAAAGATAATGACCATGCCAGCATTTTGCTAGATGTTTTTGGGTTGCTTCAAGGATTTTTTGTCGGAGTAGATGCATTATATAACTTATCTATTGGTAGTACAAAATATAAATACAATATCAATATTAACCAAAATAAAGTTTTAAAACAGTTAAAGTTTATTAGAAATGATATTGTAGGTCATCCAACTCATAGAACCTATGATGATGGAGAAATCGGTTTTTCACTTATCGATGATCAAACAGTGAGTCGTGAAAAATTAACTTACACGACATATATTTATAAAAAAAATAAGGAACAAAAAAAACAAGTTCGCACTATTTATTTTAAAGAATTAAAAGATGCTTATAAAAATGAGAAAGGCATTTTATTAGAAGAACTGACAAACTTTTTAGAAGAACAAAGAGATTTTAAAGAAATTAAACCATTTATTGCATATATATTCCAAAAAGCATTGATACAAGAATATGATATGGAGGATTTGAATAAACTTTCATCTGAGTTTATTCAAAAAGCTAATATCAAAGAAAGTTCGAATCACCGTTTTCTTTGGAGAATTAGAGTGTTAAAAAGTTTATATACCTGGAAAGATGATAAATATCAAGATGTTATCTCTTTTATGATTTTAAAACAATTGGCTAAATTAGATATGATTATTTCAGATACCTTAAATCAGCCCAAAACAAAATATAAAATCAAATTACCTAAAGTCATTAGACAATTTTATTTATTTATGGATAAACAAAGCAATTCTATAGAGTTGTTACAAAATATTAATGACATAGATCATCCCTTATTTATTAGTGATATTGAGGGTCTTATCAAATTATCACCACCCAAAGCAGTTAAAGAACTATTAGAGTGGCTTAAAAGCATAAAACACGGGCCACATGCATATTCGTTAGGAAGCGTTTTAAAAGAATATAAGAAAAGAAAATAATTGTGATATAATATTTATAGCAAGGAGTGATTATTATGGCATGGAATGATGAAACCTATTTAATAGGTGAAAAAGTAAAAGTTGAATTAGAAAAAGACTTTGGAATTGTAACAAGAATTGACTTTGAAAGTGGCTTGATTTACGTTTTATTTAAAAAAATGCGTGAAGTTGCTTACCCATATCCAGAGGCAATTGAAGAAAATATCATTATCCCACAAGTAAACAAAAAAGCATAACTGAAAGTCAAACTTAAAAATGAAAAAATTTTTAAAAAAGTTGTGGAAGTTATTTGTTAGTTTTTGGAGAAAAATATATGAAATGATTATTGAAATGAAAACATTAAGAGGTGTTTTAGCACTTTTCATTTCATATATGATTTACCAAGGGTGGGCAGTAGTTTTTATCATTTTAGGATTTATTTTTCAAAATGGATGGTTATCAAGTGTAGGTGGGCTTGTGATTGCAATTTGGGTAGGACCGGGCACTCCGTTGATACCACTGGTGATTGCAACCGCATATTTTATACAAAGATATATTTTAAGAGATAAAAGTCGAAATTTAAAAAAAGAAAAGGGGAGAAAACCAATGGAAATATGTAAAAGAAATGGTTATTGCATTTCAGTAGATGTCTTAGCAGACGAAACCATAGAATTTAGTTATTATAGATTAGGAAGTACAAATGAAGAATCATTTTACGTTTCAGCAGCATCAAAATATGAAACTAGTCTATTGGTTGATCCAAAAGAAAAAGAGCATTTTCTAGATGCGCTATGTAGTCAATCTGAGTATAGCGTTAAAAAAAGACCTAAGAGTCGAGATGAAATCTTAAATGCTATTTTACTTCGTTTTAATATGATTGAAAGTATTGAAGAAATTAAAAATTTTCTTGATTTAAATAAGATCAAATATGAAGAAAAAAAATGGGTTGAGTTTTACGATTGATTTGTAATCACTTTTTAGGAAACTGATTTTAAAACATGTTATAATACCTTTGTGTAAAAACAAAGGAGCTGTAAAAATGACTGAAAAAGCTTATAAAGAGTGGATAGAAACGGAATACTTAAAAAAGAAACAATCAACAATTGAAGCATTAAGAAGCCTATCTGTCGAACAGTTGACAAAACATATAAGAGAGTATAAAGAGTTTATCATTTCATTTAGTGAAGAAAATGAACTTTATATAAAAGAAGCTAAAATTGAAGAACATGTAATTAATCAATTAAGTGGAATTGAAGCGCTAGAAAAAACATTAGAATATGATATAACAAATCAATTGGCTCATATTATGTTAGAAGAAGAAATTATTGTTCATGTTATTCAAAAGGCAAAAGAAGAAGGAAAAAAACTAAAATGCTAAGCACATGAATCTATGTGCTTTTATTTTTAAGGAGGGAAAAAATGATTAAATTAACATCACAAAATAAAGTAATTATTCAAAAAATAGATCATAATAAAAGAGATTTAGTCTTAATTTTTCCTGGAGGAGGTTATCAAAGAACCTCGTTAAGGGAAGGAAAACCGGTTGCTGATATGTTTCATAATCTAGGTTATCATACAGCGATTTATGAATATAGACATACTTTATTAAAACATCCTGATGTTATCAATGAGGCCATCGATGTTTTACAACAAATCAAACAATTAACCTTTGTTAATAGAGTTTTGGTCATCGGTTTTTCTGCTGGTGGACATTTAGCATTACATACCATTGAAAAAAGACCAGAAGATATTCATGCAGGTATCTTATGTTACCCTGTGGTATCAAGTGAGCCTAGTATCGCTCATCAAGGATCATTTGAGTTTTTATTAAATAATCAAGAAGATAAAAACGAAGTTAGTTTAGAAAACCATGTTTCAGAAAAAATGCCACCAATTTTCCTATGGCACACATTAGAAGATCAAAGTGTTCCTGTGGAAAACAGCATAGTTTTACTTAAAAAATTACATGAAAAAGGAGTTTCTGTAGAAGCTCACTTTTATCCTAAAGGAAAACATGGACTGTCATTAGCAAATGAACAAACACCTTTTGATTCAATGGATAAAGATGAATTTGCTAAAGAAAACAAACATGTCTCAACGTGGACGAAAACATTAAAAAAATGGCTGGAGGAGATAGCGTGTTAAAAAAACAATTAGAAGAAATGGGACTAAAAAAGACAGATACTGTTTTAATACATAGTTCTTTAAAAGCAATTAATCGTGATGTAAATGAAGTATTAGATGATTTAATGTCATACTTTGATGAGGGACTATTATTAATGCCGACTCACACTTGGAAACAAATGAATGAAACCTATAATTTTTTTGATCCAGAAAAAGAGGAATCATGTGTTGGATTATTAACAGAAAGGTTTAGAAAACGCCCGGGAGTAGTTAGAAGCCTTCATCCAACTCATTCAATGGCAGGGTATGGAAATAAGGCGAAAGCTTACTTAGCAGGCGATGAATATGCTATTACACCGGTCTCACCTAATGGATCATGGGGAAGATTAAGCCAAGTAGACGCAACCATTATGTTAATTGGTTGTGACATGATAAGAAACACCTTTGTTCATGCGGTAGAAGAAATGATGGGAGTGCCTAATCGCTTTACACCTAGACCAATTACCTTTAAAGTTAAAAAAGATAACAGTGTTATTATACAAAAAGCGCATAAACATTTTAACGCTGACAATCCACATTTATCAGAAAATTATAAAAAAGCAGAAGATAAATTAATTGAACTAGGCATCATTAAAAAAGGCAAGTTTGGAGATGCAGACGTTTTATATATGAAAGCATTAGAACTTCAAGAAAAAATTATGGAATGGTTAGAGCTAGATATTGATTTGTTTAGTGATACCAAGCCAATGGATGAACATATTAACATCTAAAAGGAGAACATATGATTAATATTTTGGTAAGTCGTAAAAGTAAATTATTAGAATCTCAAATGATTTCTAAAATAAAGCCAATGATTCAACCTAATGATAAGGTTGCTATTTTAGGATTTTCTTTTTTTGAAAAACAAATTAAAGATAAAGATGATTGGGAAAAATACTATGGAGTCAATAGTGAATATCATAATGACTGTGAACTTATTTTTACTCAATTAGGGGTTAAGAAAGAAAACATCGTTTGGTTAAATTATTTTTCAAGCACCAAAGAAGAATTAATTGAAACACTGAGTGAAAGTCAAATACTTTTTCTTCCAGGTGGCGCACCTGATGAAATGATGGAAAGAATTCATGAAAAAGAAATAACAGAAACATTAGAACAATTTAACGGACTAATCATCGGATCAAGTGCGGGTGCGATGATTCAATTTAATTATTTTCATATTAGTAAAGATAATGATTATAAGGCATTTAATATATGTGATGGACTAGGTTATTTAAAAGATTTCAGTATTGAGGTTCATTATAAAAGAAAAAAAGTTCAGAAAAGTGGAATGAAAAAAGCATCAAAAATATTCAAACGAGATGTATATATCTTGCCTGATGATGCGGCTATTATTTGTCAAAATGGGCAAATCACTCTTATTGATGGGGCAAGAAAAATATATCATAAAGGCAAAAAAATTTAATTATAGATTTAATTGACATCCTTTTATATTTGCGTTAAGATAGTAGTGTATACAACGGTTCAAAACTACTTAAAATATAAGGCAGAGAAAGGATGTTTTTTTATGAAAGAAAACCAAAAAAAATTAGAAATCATTAAAGATGCAATCGATAAACGATTAAGAGAGCTTTATGAAGACAAAAAATCAGAAGTATGCAAAGAGGCACAAATGCTTGAGTACTTAATGTGTTTAGTAGAAGCAGATCCAGATGATGAAGGATATGCAACAAGTTGCTTAATTAGAATGTATGACTAAAAAAAAGAGCTGATAGAATGAACTATCAGCTTTTTTTATAAGTTATTTTGCATCTTTAAATAATGCTTCAACCTTATCCCAGTTAACAATGCTAAAGAATGCTTCAACATAGTCAGGACGACGATTTTGATAATTTAAATAATAGGCATGCTCCCAAACATCTAAACCTAAGATAGGTGTTCCTAAGTTTAATGGTGTATCTTGATTTGGAGTAGAAGTAACTACTAATTTTCCGTTTTTATCCACTAATAACCAAGCCCAACCACTACCAAATCTAGTTTTAGCTGCAGTTGCAAATAAATCTTTAAAATTCTCAAATGATTCAAAATCACGGTTAATAGCTTTTGCTAAATCCCCTTTTGGACCTTCTCCATTATTAACTTTTAATATTTCCCAGAATAATGAGTGGTTATAATGTCCGCCACCATTGTTTTGGACAGCACCTCTAATGTCTGCCGGTACTAAAGATAAATCTGCAAGCATCTCATTTAAACTTAACGTTAGTTCAGGATGTTTTTCTAAAGCAGCATTTAAGTTTGTTACATATGCATTGTGATGTTTTGTGTGATGTATTTCCATAGTTTTAGCATCAATAAATGGTTCTAAAGCATCATAAGCATAAGGTAATTTAGGTAAATCGTATTTCATAATTATTTCCTCCCTAATATAAATCTATACGTTCATTTTACACGTTATTAAATCGTATTTCAAAGTTATTGCTTTATGATTAATTTTTCGACAGTTTCTTTGATGATATCAATATAAATAGTTTTATGATGAGTATATGAGAGTTGATAGCCTGGTTTTCCAGGTATTTTCTTAAGATTTTTTACCATAGTATAATCAACAGGGATCGAACTTGAGTTTTTAAAACTAGAAAAATACGCTGCAAGCATTGAGCAAGTTCTAATAATCTCTTCATTTAAACTATCGCCTTTATAAATAACATGACTTCCAGAACCATCTTTGATATGAAACCAATAATCATTTCTACGAGCAATTTGGCTGACTAAATATTCATTTTGATTACTTGATTTACCAATATAAATATGTCCATCCAAAAATGGAAAATTTAAAATAGATAGCCCTTTTTTCTTTTTAGAAACACTCTTTTTAGAAGTAGTAAAACCTAAAGGCATTAATTCAGCTTCTAAATCTTCTAAATCTTGATCGCTAATGAATGACAGACTAGCTAAAAGGTCTTCATACCAAGTAATTAAATCTGAAACTTCATTGATATAATGATTCATATGCTCAATGGTTCGCTTGGCCTTATGATAGAGTTTGTAAAACTTTTGTGCATTTTGATTAATAGTTAACATCTCATCTAGTTCAATATGTTTAAATGAACTAAGTTTAATGTTTAAGTCGAAACAATTTTCATATAAAAAGTCTGCATGTTCTTTATAGACTAAATTTTTTTCAGCAGTTAGCTTTTGTTGGGATAAAACAGCTTTTTTCTTTATTTGTTTTTTTAATTGATTTTCAATAAAAAGTTTAATGGTTTTATCATTTTTTACAACTTCTTTTTTGAATTCATAATCAAGTAATTGAGATAAAGTTTCAAATGATTTAACATTGTTGTGGTCAAAAATATTGAAAAAATAAAACTTGTGATCAGACAAAGATAAAGTCGGATTAAGCGAAATATCTTTAATTTTAACCTCAGGGTGATTCAGTAGATATTTGGCTAAAAGAGAAGAAACACCTTCATATTGATTAGTTATTTCCTTAAAATCAGTATAGTGATCAAACTCATAGTCTAAAAAACTTTTCTTACTAGAAGGGAAAAACTCAAATTGTGCTTTAGGCATTAACTGTCTTAAAGTTAAGGAAAAACTTTTTTTAAAACAATCTATAATGATGCCGTCTTTTACCAAATAAAGATTAGAATGTTTGCCCATAGCCTCAAAAATTAGTTGTTTAGTCATTGGGCCTTCTAAAAAATCATAAGTAGTAATCTCTAAAATAATGACTCTATCGGTATGATGTTGATAGATATCTTTAATAATACCACCTTCTAAAAACTTTCTAATGGATAAAAAGAATTGATTACTTTCATGTTGAACATATTTTTTTTCAGTTAGATAAATACCATTTGAATGGGGATTTAAATCGATTTTTAAAAGGTTTCTTTTCTTATCCAAATAGGTTTGAAAAACAAAAGAGTCTTTATTGGGTTGAAAGACTTTTTCGATTCTAGAATGGATAAATTTTTCTTTTAATTCATTAATTAAGTGATAAATAAAAACGCCATCAAAAGCCATGTTAAGCACCTCTTAATAAGTATATCACAAAAAAAATAGATTAATAACATATTTCTTTTGACATTTCAAGTTAAAATAGATAAAATCAAATATAATAACTTTGAAAACTGTTTACATTTTTTCATGACTAATATATAATATTGGAAGACGGGAGAAAAGCTATGAAATTAAACGAACGCGGATTGTTAGTTGTTCTTTCTGGACCATCAGGAGTTGGGAAAGGGACTGTAAGAAAGGCCCTTTTTGACATGCAAAATCACAATTTAGTATATTCTGTATCTATGACAACCAGAAAACCGCGCGAAGGAGAAGTAGACGGGCAGGATTATTATTTTGTTTCCAAAGAGGAATTTATTGAAGGAATAAAAACCAATAGATTTTTAGAATGGGCAGAATTTGTTGGCAATTATTATGGTACACCCTTAGATAAATTAGAAGAGCAATTAGAACTTGGAAAAGAAGTTGTCTTAGAAATTGAGGTTGAAGGTGCGCTGCAAGTACGTGAAAAAGTAAAGGATGCTATTTTTATTTTTATCGCGCCACCTGGTAAACAAGCTTTATACGATAGACTTAAAAAACGTGGTACCGAAGAAGAAAATATCATCAGACAACGCATTGAAAAAGCAGACAATGAGTTTATGTTGGCATATAAATATGACTATATTGTTGTTAATGATGATGTAAAAAATGCAGCGGATAGGGTTATGGCAATTATTCGTGCCGAACATGCAAGAACTGAAAGAACTATTCATAACTATATTAAGATGTTGGAGGAGAATCATAATGAGTAAGAATAAAGATGGATTAAGATACCCATCAATTGATAAGTTACTAGAAAAAATAGACTCAAAATATAAGTTAGTTTATGCGGCAAGTCAAGTAGCTCATATCATTGATGATGAAGAATTAGAATTAGAAGGTACTATTTCACAAAAATCTGTGGGACAAGCTTTAGAAGAAATTTTAAACGATAAAGTTGAAATAGAGTTCAAATAATGCAGGAATGCATTATTTTTTTTTCTAATCATGATATAATTTAAATAAGGATAAGGTGAGAAACATGCTTAAACACGTGACCGTATTAAAAAATGAGACGATTGAATATTTAAACATCAACCCTAAAGGCATTTATGTGGACGCAACGCTAGGTGGCGGTGGGCATAGCGAGGCTATTTTAGAAAAACTAACGGATGGCTTTTTATATGCCTTTGATCAAGACGCTTTTGCAATTAAAAAAGCTACTGAAAGATTATCAAAATATTCAAATTTTAAAATCATTCATTCAAATTTTGCATATTTAAAAGAAAAATTGAACGAAGAAAATATTTCACAGATTGATGGTATCATATTTGACTTAGGGTTATCTTCATTTCAAATTGATGATGCAGATAGAGGATTTAGTTATTTGGTAGATAAACCTTTAGATATGAGAATGAATCAAAATGATAGAATTAGTGCCAAAGAAATAGTCAACACCTATACATTTGAACAGTTAAGAGATATCTTTTGGATTTATGGTGAAGAAAAAAATGCTGTGAAAATTGCCTCAGAAATTATTAAAAGAAGACCTTTAGAAACGACTTTTGATTTGGTACGTATTACAGATAAATTTAAAGGCAATCAAAAAGGGCATAGTTCAAAAAGAGTTTTTCAAGCTTTAAGAATAGAAGTTAATCAAGAGTTAGATGTTTTAAAAAAAGCGTTGGAGCAAAGTTTAGAGCTTTTAAAACCACAAGGAAGAATGGCTTTAATTAGTTTCCATTCTTTAGAAGACAGAATGGTTAAACATTTTTTTAAAGAACATAGCCAAGTAGATA
Source organism: Phytoplasma sp. (assembly GCA_012519065.1). GTDB lineage: Bacteria > Bacillota_I > Bacilli_A > Acholeplasmatales > Acholeplasmataceae > Alteracholeplasma. The sequence goes on along the minus strand of JAAYQV010000086.1, from coordinate 7,474 downwards.
TTCCAAAGGGATTGCCAATCATTCAATTGCCAAAAACAGCATTAAAGGTCATCACTAGAAAAGCTATTTTACCTTCTGAAGCGGAGTTAGAAGAAAATACAAGAAGTCGATCAGCAAAACTTAGGGTTGCTGAAAAAAATTAAGGAGGAGTCTATGAATATTGCATTAATCGCTCATGATAAGAAAAAAGAACAATTAATTAACTTTATATCTGAACATAAAGAAGTTTTTAAAAGACATGTTTTATATGCAACGGGAACTACTGGTAAATTATTAATAGAAGCAACCGGATTAAATATCCATAGAAAAAAATCTGGACCATTAGGGGGCGACCAAGAAATTGGTTCGATGGTCGCTAATCAGCAACTAGATGTGGTTATCTTTTTTAGAGATCCACTAACGGCACAACCTCATGAGCCAGATGTCAATGCTTTATTGCGTCTTTGTGATTTATATGAAATCCCTTTAGCAACTAACTTAGAAAGTGCCAAATTATTTATAGAGCACCTTTCAAATTAAAAAAAAGTTTTACATAAAGACTTAGGTCTACATGTAAAACTTTTTCTTATACTTATTATTTTTTCACAACAGAAACTACCATTTGAATGTATTCAAGTTCTTCATTTTCAAATAATGGATGAGAACTTATGACATCAAACAAACTTTTTTCCTGGGTTTCAGTAATATAAAGAGGATTTTTATCTTTATCTTTATAAACAATATGTATGTGACTATCATGATTATGATTAGGATTGTTATTCGCAATATCATAATAAATTTCGCCATCAATTTTTAATTCCATCACAACTTTATTTTGAACAAAAAAATCCAAATTATTATAAAGTGTAGCCACGTTAGAAAATCCTTTTTCAGTGAGTCTTTCTAAAATGGTTTTAAATGTTAAATGATCGTGTTCTAAAACATCTAATAAAGCTTTTCTAGCACTTGTTAATCTGAAATCTTTAAGATCTAAATGTGAGAAGAATTTAGAGTAGTCTTTTTCTTTCATCATTAGCCCTCTTTTTCTAATATATATTAATTATACATAACTATTATACATAAAATAAAAAAATATGCCAAAAAAACATTTACTAAGTAATAAAGCTTATATAATGTTATAATAATATTGGTGATGATATGATAATTATATATGGTGGTGCCTTTAATCCACCCACAAAAGCACATTACGAAATAATTAAAATAGTTCATGATATCTTCAAGCCTGAAGCTTTTATTTTATTGCCAGTAGGTAATAAATATCAAAAGAAAGAATTGATTTCTTTTGACCATAGAGTCAAGATGCTTGAATTAATGCAAGAAAAATTGCCATTCATCACTATCAGTAAATTAGAGGAAAATGAAAGTTTTAAAGGAACGGTTAATAGTTTAGACACACTTAAAAAACAATATGATAATCAAAAACTAGTCTTATTGATTGGAGCGGATCAATATGATGATTTAAATCAATGGATAGACTATGAAAGATTAATTAGAGATTATGAGTTTATCGTGGTGTCTAGACCTAATTATTTAATGAATGTGAATCAATATGATGATTTGATGATTAAAGCTCGTTTTATACAATATGAATCGGTCATTTCCTCAACTCAAATTAGAAAGAATATAGATGAACATCAAAATGATTTATTAGAAGAAGTCTATCAATATATTAAAAAAGAAAATCTATATAGTAGGTGATTGTATGTATCAAAATGGATTTATAAAAATTGAAATGTTTACACCCAATTTAACCATTGGAAATCCAATGGAAAATGCATCTGAAGTCATTTCTTTACTTAATCATAGTAAAGCGAGTATTGCTTTATTTCCAGAATTAACATTAAGTGGATATACAGCAGGAGATTTATTTTATGAGAAGGCTTTTTTAGATGATGTTTTAAAAGCGCTGGCTCATATTTTAGAAAAAACAACTTATCAAGGTGTTTATATGATTGGGTTACCATTATTAGTTGATGGTATTTTATTTAATGTTGCTGCAATCATCCAGCAACAAAAAATACTAGGCATTGTACCAAAAAAGTTTATTCCTAACTATAAAGAGTTTTATGAAAAAAGATGGTTTCACTCAGGTAATATTTTAAAATCAAAACAAATAAATGTATTAAACCAAAAAGTAAACTTTGGCGATATTTTATTTGTTAATGACAAACACGATTTAGTCTTAGGTGTAGAAGTTTGTCAGGATATGTGGACATCTTATGCGCCTAGTGATTTAATGGCTTTAAATGGTGCACACTTATTGTTTAATTTATCTGCTTCAACAGAACATATTAAAAAACCAACCACTAGAAGAAATACGGTAATGGAACATTCTAGAAAACAGTTTAGTGGATACTTTTATACCAGCAGTGGCGTAACAGAATCGACGACAGACTTAGTTTATTCTAACCATAAAATCGCTGCTGTGTTAGGTGAAGTTATTGGTGAAAAAGATTTTTTCAATCAAGATGTATCTTTGGTTGTTGATGTGGATATTGATAGTATCAAACATCAAAGAAGAATTGATTCTACTTACGCAGATCAAAAAAAATATTATGAACATGATTATTTGATTTCAAAATTTTTAATAAATGAAACAACAGACTTTTTCTTTGAAGAAAAAATAGATCAAACCCCATTTATTCCTAAGGTTAATCAACAAGAAGAAGTTATTTTAGCTAGCAAGATTCAAACAGAGGCTTTAAAAACTAAACTTAAAAGTAATCCAAATCTTAAAATCATTATTGGCATTTCAGGTGGATTAGACTCAACTTTGGCTCTTTTAACTGCCGTAAGAGCAATGAAAGAATTAAAAAGAGATCCTAAAGAGATCATTGGTGTAACTATGCCTGCAAAGCCAACTTCAAAAAGAAGCAAAAACGATGCCCTAGATTTAATGGAAAAACTACAAATCACATCTATGATGATTCCAATTGAAAAAGCTGTCAATCAACACTTAGAAACAATAGAACACAAAGAAGAAGATATCACTTATGAAAACACTCAAGCACGTATAAGAACGTTATTTTTAATGAATCTAGCAAATAAATATAATGGTTTTGTCTTAGGGACTGGTGATATGTCTGAAATAGCTTTAGGTTGGATGACATTTAATGGCGATCATATGAGTATGTACAATATCAATGCTGGTGTGACTAAAACATGGGTAAGACAGTTAGTTCAATATTATGCTGAAAATGAATTTAAGCAGGTTAAAGATATTTTAACAAGCATATGTCAAGCACCTATTTCACCAGAACTAAAAGAAGAACAAATAACAGAAGAAACCGTTGGTTCATATGAAATTAATGATTTTATCTTATATCATTATTTGGTTAATGGAGCCAGCAAACAAAAAATAGAATGGTTATTGGCAAAAGCTTTTAACATGACAATAAAAGAATCATTTGAATATGTTGAAAGATTTTTCAAACGTTTTTATAGTCAACAATTCAAAAGACAGTCAATGCCTGAAGGACCAAAAATATTACAAGTAAGTTTATCTCCAAGAGGAGAATTAAGGTTACCAAGCGATATTAAAAGAAAGTGATGAAAAATGAGTAAAAAGAAAAAAGTATTATTAGGATTATCAGGTGGCGTGGATAGTAGTGTATCAGCATTGCTTCTTTTAAAACAAGGTTATGATGTTGAAGGTGTTTTCATGCGTAACTGGGATAGTGCCACTAATGCCGATATTAAAGGTAATCCAACAGCAAATGATGATATGTGTGAACAAGAAAAAGATTATCAAGATGCCTTGAAAGTAGCCACACAATTGGGGATAAAACTACATAAAGTTGATTTTATTGATCAATATTGGGATCGAGTTTTTGAATATTTTCTTGATGAATACAAAAAGAATAGGACACCAAACCCAGATGTTTTATGTAACAATGAAATTAAGTTTAAAGCATTTGTGGATTATGCACAAAAATTTAACCCTGATTATATAGCGATGGGCCATTATGCTCAAATTGATCATTCTGTAAAAGGGGCTCCTGTTTTAATTAAGGGACATGATAAAAATAAAGATCAAACATACTTTTTATCACAATTAAAAACAGAACAATTAAGTAACGTTTTATTTCCTATCGGTCACTTAGATAAAAGTGAGGTAAGAAAAATAGCTTTAGAAAATAATTTAGCAAATGCAACCAAAAAAGATTCTACGGGTATTTGTTTTATCGGTGAAAGACATTTTAATGAGTTTTTAAGTAATTACCTACCTGCTCAAAAAGGCGATATGAGAAAATTAGATGGTACTTATATCAAACCTCATTTTGGTTTAATGAACTATACGATTGGACAAAGAAAAGGATTAGGCATTGGTGGAAGCAAAGAAGGCCAAGAACCATGGTTTGTTGTAGGGAAAGATTTAGAAACCAATACTCTTTATGTTGAAACAGGCTATAACCATCCATATTTATTTAGTGATGAAGCAATCATTACAGAGGTTAAATGGCGTGGACCAAAGCTAAGTGGAAACATGAAAGCTAAATTTAGATATAGACAACCAGATCAAGATGTATTTGTTGAGTGGTTAGATGATCAAACCATTAAAGTTAAATATCCACAAAAAATTAAAGCTGTCACTCCTGGACAAGTATGTGCTTTTTATCAAGGAGATGTTTGTTTAGGGTCAGGTTTTATCAACGAAGTATTTTTTGAAGGTGTTAAAAGAAAATATAGTTAATGAGGTTTGAAATGCTAGAAACAATTACAGGAAGTCTTAAGTCATATTTATTTCACAATGAAGATAATGGATATTCTATTGCAAAAATTGAATTAGAGGAAGACCAAAAAATAGTTACAATCGTGGGCTATTTCCCAAGACTCAATGATGATGTTACTTACGCTTTTAGTGGTCAGTGGGTGACTCATTCAACTTACGGTCAACAGTTTAAAGTAGAAAGTTTTAAGCAATTAGAAATTCAAAGTAAAATAGGATTGGTTAATTATTTATCCAGTTCTTTTTTTACTGGAATTGGACCTAAAACAGCCTTAAAGATTGTTGAAACATTTGGAGAAGATGCAATTGAAAAAATCATTTCAAATCACACTATTTTAAAAGAAGTTGGATTAAACCCTATCAGATCTAAACGATTATATGATCAAATATTAGATAATAGAAAACAAGAAGAAGTATTAGTTCAACTTTATGGTTACGGACTAACTTCAAAAGTTGCTATGAAACTTCTAAACGCTTACGGTGATCGTTCAATTGAAAAATTAAAAGAAGATCCTTACCGTTTGATGTATGAAATAGAAGGTTTTGGTTTTTTAAAAGCTCATGATGTTGCTAAAAAATTTGGTTTAACAAACTCTGATGAAAGAAGCATTAAAGCAGCCATCATTTATGTGCTTGAAACAATGGCATTTCAACAAGGCCATTTATACGCAACAAAACTAGAATTAGCAGAAGGAGTTACTCAATTATTAAATGAACCACTTGAAATCACTTCCGCTTTAGAAAAATTAATGAATGAAAATAAAGTAATATTTGAACAAGATTTTTACTTTTTAACCTTAATCTACCACACAGAAGTAGCGTTAGCAGCTAAAATCGCAGCTTTATCTACAGATAATACATTAGAAGTTGATGAAAATAAAATAAAAGATTTGATTACTTTTGTAGAAAGACAAAAAAGCATTCAATACACTGAAAAACAAAAACTCGCAATACTAACCGCGCTTAAAAATCCTATGACTATTATTACAGGAGGTCCAGGAACAGGAAAGACAACGATTATTGATGGGATCATCAAAGTCTATCAACTTTACTATGGACTTAATTTTAAAGAAAATCTTCAAGCAGCATTAATGGCCCCAACCGGGAGAGCTTCAAAAAGAATGAAAGAACTATTAGACTTACCAGCTCAAACCATTCATAGACAACTTGGATATAATTTTGATGGTCATTTTACTTATGGGGCAGACAATCCTTTAAGAGAAAAACTTTTAATAATTGATGAAGCATCGATGATTGATATTTTCTTAGCTAAAAGACTATTTGATGCGATTAGAACGAACCAACAAGTTATTATTGTTGGTGATGAAGATCAACTACCATCTGTAGGCCCTGGAAATGTTTTAGGTGATTTGATTGCTTCAAATGTTCTACCAGTAGTTAAATTAAATGAAATACATAGGCAAGCTCAAGATTCACATATCATCTCATTAGCACAAGCCATCAATAGGCAAGATTTACAGTATGAGGACTTAAGAACTAATAATGATGTTTTTTTTAAAAAAGGTAGTATTCAAGAAATCAAAGAAACCATTGTAGGTCAAATTAAAGGCGCTATGAATAAAGGTTATAGTCTAACTGATGATATTCAAATTTTAATTCCCATGTATAAAGGTGATATTGGAATAGATGAAATTAATAAACTGATTCAAAAAGAATTTAATCCTCAATCAGACAAAAATTCTATCTCATTAGGAGAAAAAACATACTATTTAAATGATAAAGTCATTCAATTGGTTAATGACCCTGAAAAAGGAGTCATGAATGGTGATATTGGTTTGGTAAAAGAGTTTGGATATGATAAAGATTATAAACCATATATTGAAGTATCTTTTGATGAAAATAAAATTAGATACTATAAACAAGATTTAGAAGAACTTAATTTAGCATACGCTATTAGTATCCATAAATCACAAGGTAGTGAGTATCCGATTGTTATCCTACCAATTATTAGACAATATTTACATATGCTAAAAAAAGAACTTATTTATACGGCTATTACACGAGCTAAAAAATATTTACTTATTTTAGGTGATATGAATTTATTAACCTTTGCATCTAATCAATTGTCTGAAAGAAGAAGAACCACTCTAAAGGATAGATTAAGAGCTTATGAAGATGATTTGGATAAAATAGAAGGATTAGAAGAAGAAGATGATATAACGCCATTTGATTTTTAAAAAAAGAGTGAAAAACTCTTTTTTTATAGGCACGAAAGTGCACGAGCACAAAAAAGCGACAAAATACCTAAATTTAATTGACTCACTCCTTTTTATATGCTAATATCAAGTTAGAAATTACAGTTTCAGAGGTTAAAATGGAAAACATATTAAAGACTTTTTACTTAAAAATTGAAGAACAAAAATTAAATGTTGATGGACTATTTTTGATTAAAAAAGATCAAATAGTTTCCAAAGCTTTTTGGCATCCATATGATGAAAATCAACTACACCGTATGTACTCTATTTCAAAAAGTTTGACCATGGTCGCAATCGGCTTACTTGTAACCGAAAATAAAATTAAGCTAACTGACTATATTACAAATTATTTTGATTATAAGGTCAAAGATGATTTTATTAATCAAATGACGATCAAAGATTTACTAACCATGCAAACGGCATTTACGCAAACTACTTATAAAAAAAGTGAGGGTTCTTGGTTAGAAAGTTTTTTTACAACACAACCAGATAAAAAACCAGGTACTATTTTTTCATACGATACATCAGC